>JBGTAD010000034.1:0-25810 GCA_041750055.1 Candidatus Absconditabacterales bacterium
GCTCTTTCTGGTGAAAGAGGCGTTCCTCCATCACTAGCTCAAGGTCTGTCTACTCACATAAGCGGACTGAAACAAGAGGAGCTTGAGATCATCGGAAAATTTTTTGCACAGACTAACGTCGCACCTGTGCAGAAGGAAAAAATCGCGACTACAAATCAAGAAAAAAATCAAAATCAAACAGAAACTCCAATGGAAAATCAAAGTCAAAATCAAAAAGAAAGGGCTATATCTGCATTAAATACTATTGATGAAATAGTAAACTCACAAGAAAGTGGTCCCAAAAAAAAGTTCGGTTCAAATTCTTCGGTCACAGACTATGGCGCTCTATCGTCAAACCTGAAAACGGTAAGTAGCTGGTTGAAAACTCTCGGACCTGATGTAGCAGAGCTTGCAGGAGCATTCGCATCCCTATCGGCAAGAGCTGAGACAGGAACAGGATTAGAAAATATCAAAAAAGAATTTACTGAGTTGGAAGAAATTCTTGTCGAGTTGACTGATGATAGCGAGGTGGCTTACGGGACAGCGGCTCTCAGAGCAAAAGCTGTCGACCCTCAATCCACCATGTCAGATATGGAAGCATATATATGCGTGGTAGAGAAAAAAGCCAAGAAAGAGAAAGACGAAGAAAAAATACTCATCGTCACGCAGTTGCGAGAATCTGTAGCAACAAAGGCGTCTGAGATTGCAAAAAAGATGACAATGCGAAAAGGTATTGTATCAAGCCTTTAAAAAACATGGTTATTACCAGTCCGGACCCTACACTTTTCAGTGTAGGGTTTTGTCTTACTCAAAAATCTCACTCACTCATCACACGAGTGTATGATCGCTGACTGGCATCGCTGACTATCATCATGGTCAGCTTTTTTTATTTTTTCTGGGTTGTCTGTATTGATACTACTGAGCTATGATCTTGGCATAGACAGCAAGATCTATGAGACGATCGTGAATTTTTTCTGGACTATAATATTTTGCCAAAGATATCTTCTCATCGATGTTCCGGGTTGGTTTGGATGTAATATTGAATTCTTTGATAATCTTGTTCATTTCTGATAATATGATCGTGATAGCGTCATTGCCAGGCGAATGCAATATCATGTTGTTTGGCATATTTGGTGACACCAATTTTGAATCCACGAATAATTGATCATAATGATTCCGATGCGCACGTAGGGACAGATCACATCTGTCCTCCAATAGATCACATCTGTCCATTGGTATTGATAGGACGCATGTGATTCATAGGACGTATATGATGCGTCCCTACAGATTCACCAATGATGAGAATGCCATGAATATGGTTTGGCATACAGACAAAATCATGAACATCACAATGAGAATGAAAATGGGGAATTTTGTTTCGACATTCTCGTGTCTGTTTACCCAATTCATTCAAAACCATCTCCCCATGCTCAATCTCTCCAAAATAATGTTCGCGATCTTTGGTACAAATCGTAATGAAATACCCTCATCCTGAGGTATAATCATATCGCGGTGCACGTGGCGAACGACGTTGATACATATGATGATCGTATATGGTGAGATGATAAACCTACCTCTTCAATCCAAATCCAATCATCTGACCTCCAAGCTCTACGGTCTTGGTGATATCTGGCGTCTCTAGCGATGCGACGATGGTTGACAAGGTCTCTTCCATGATCATCTCACCAAACTGCTCTACCAATCCAAGCGACTCATCCAATGACAACTGGATGCGATCAGCGAGATTATAGTCTGCTTCTTTACGAGCGTCTTGGATGAGACGGATGAGGTCGCGTGCATATCACTCGAGTGCGAGTTCGTGACTGATTGCTGGATCGAAGTTGAGTACCAACCCATCTACTACTTCTCCATCAAACTGCGTATCAGTGCTCACATAATCAATCTCGAATTCATCAGCCTCTAGCACAGCATCGCCTATCTGGACGCGACCATCGGTCAGATTTGTGAAGTTTCCTTGTTTTCATTGATGGATGAGTTCTTGTACCTGTTTGCCAAATTTGGGTCACAAGAGACGTGCATTCGGCTTACAAATACTTTGGACACGATCCGTCAGTGATTCATCTACCATGATGTGTTTGATATTGACCTCTTCTGCGATGATGTCTAGATATTGCTGATCTAGTGAGATCGATAGCGTCAATGATGCCAGCGGCTGTCTGACTCTCAATACACGGCGCGCTCTCCATCCCAATCCTGCTTTCACGATAGATCTGACCTTGTTCATCATGCTCGAGACTTCTTGCTTTGCTGTCGCGATACTGGATACTGTTGGGAAGTCACACAGATGCACCGAGCGACTATCCTGTCGTATCTGATCAGGATCCAGTCCAAATACTGGTGCGGTCAGATGTTTCCAGAGGTGTTCTGAGATGAAGGGGATCAAAGGAGCAGAAATCTGACACACGGTCACGAGTACATAATACAACGTCTCGTATGCTTGGGTCTTGTCAGCGGACTGATCGGATGACCAGAATCTACGACGTGAACGTCTGATATATCGATTGGTCAAGATATCCAAGAAATCAATGAGTGATTCTGAAGCTTTGTGGACAGCATAGCTAGCGATATGAGTATCGATCTGCACGATGAGAGTATCCAGCTCTGCCAACATCCACTGATCCAAGAAATGGTCAGATTTTTCTGGTTTTTGTAGATTACTGGGTGTCCGCTGATCAATTAATGCATACGTCACCAAGAACGAATACGCGTTCCATACAGGCAGTAATGTTTTTTTGATTGCTTCGACAAAAACTTCGTCTTTGACTGCCATATCTCCACCATATACGACAGGAGTATTCATGATCGCCATACGTACAGCATCTCCACCATATTGCTCGAATGCGATACGAGGATCCATAAAGTTGCCATAGCTTTTGGACATTTTGCGTCCATCGTTACCAGCCATGACTCCAGTACATAGCACATTCTTGAATGCAGGCTTGTCAAACAATGCGACTCCTAGCACATGCATCACGTAGAACCATGCTCTAATTTGACCGGTATACTCTACCACAAAATCTGCAGGGAAGCTTTCGTCAAATTTTACTTTGTTTTCAAACGGGTAATGCACCTGTCCATATGGCATACTCGCACTTTCCATCCAGCAGTCTAGGACCTCTGGGATACGATGCAGCGTCTGTTTGGTTTCAGGATCTTGGATGAGGATTTCATCAATAGTAGGACGATGCAGATCGAGGTTTTTCATCGTACGACCTACGACGTATGCCATCTTGGGTCTATGGTCTTCGAGTGTTTTATTATTGATGGTTCGTTTGAGTTTTTGTTCAGCTTTGTTGAAATCATACTCATCGACCACTTTTCCTGCGAGTTGTATGATGCCTTGATGAGAGCAGATCATGACGGTCTGTCCAGGATGTTTGGTGATGAGTTCGTGCATGACATTTCTGACTCTCTCGTGGATATCGATAATACTCTCGTTTCCGTCTCAGATTTTTTGTTCATTTCGTTGGAGTTTGTTGCATTCGAAGGTCTTGTCTTGCAGATCTCCGTGATCGAACTCTCTAAGTCTGTCGTCAGTATGGATCGTCAATCCCACCGCTTCAGCATAGGGACGTATAGTCTCCATACATCTGTCAAACGGTGAGCTATAGATGACATCGACGTGGTGGTCTTTGAGTTTTTCGATGAGGTTTTGAGCTTGTTGTTTTCCTAGATCCGTGAGACGGGCTTTGTTGTGATGATCGACGAGTTTCTTATCATTGTAGTCGGTACGTCCATGACGAGTTAGGATAAATTTGGTCAGCTGCGCAAAGGGTTTGTTGAGCTCAAACAACTCATCACGTGAGCCGATGACCTGCATCGTGCCTTCAGTGGAGGTATATACTGGCATCGGTGTCCCTCGATATCTGGTACGAGAGATACATCGATCGGGTGCAGATTCGATCGACTTCGCAAAACGTCCATGTTTGAGGTGTTCTGGATATCGGTTGATTTGTTCATTGTGCTCGAGGAGTCTAGGTTTGATCTGCTGGATATCGATGAATCGACTGTCTTGCGCCTTGTATACGAGCGGTACACCACTACGAGGACAGAATGCCACACGGTGCGTGATCATTCCTTTGTTGAACAGGCATTTGATATCACGCAGACGACTGATGAGCTCGTCATTCATATCACGATAGAAATGTCCTGACAGATCTTGCATGAGTTCGCTATACGTTCCATCGTTATTCATCGCTTCTGTGATGGTGAGTCAGACTTGTTTTGCCAATTGAAAATCGACCTCTCCAAACTCTGGTGCCTCGTGCCCGATCCCCGTACCGTCAGTGTCTGTGATGAAGTCAGCGTGATAGATCTTGTGATCATTGCTATTCCCCGTCTTGCCATACAGATACTCAAATGGTGGAATATAAGAAAGTCAGACGAGTAATGATCCATGATACGGAGTTCCTAGTGCTTCATACTGTTTGCCAGCGAAGATAGACTCAACACGCGCTTCGGCGATGATATAATTTTTCCCTTCACATACGACGGTACGATACAAAGCGTCTTGATTCACCGCTAGAGCAATATTACACGGCATCGTCCATGGTGTTGTGGTTCGAGCGAGGGCATAAAGAGGTTGTGGAGATTTTTTGATCATCGTGATCACATCAAATCCCTTACCATCTGAGATTTCGTGAAATTTTTCAGATCAAGCAACTCTCTCAAATCATAGCTTCTCATAAAACGAGATTGCGCGAACATTACCTGCGTGTACATCTAAGCTCAGATCCATGTGCCCACATCCAGCCAAAGAAATATCACTCAATGTACGGCCAAGACCTCTGGAGTGATGATCCGCAAGAATATATAATCCACCGTATTCTCGATGAGATTCTTGTTTATATTGATCTCGTTTGATACCAATGATTTCTCCCTGATAGGTAGCCACATAGATTTTTTCTCCTTGCGTTATTTGATCTGCTGTGCGATTGATATTTCTCTCTCTATTTTTATCAAAACGAGCTTGAATCAATTCAGCAGTCACACCACGAGCATCATCTACATACGTCTGGATCCAAGAGCGGTTTCTCACAGATTGGATCGCTTCTGCATCCTCAGGAGTCGCAAGTCTGATGCCATAGCCTTCTGGGAGTGAGGAAGTATTTGTTTTATGATATTCTAGAATATATGAAGGAATCTCTTTGTCTGTGCCCTTGATAGACAATCATCATAGCTGTTTTGTGCTTGCTACAAATCATGCTTTCTGATAAAAAGCAATAGCTTTTATGTTGTTTGGAGCTGTATTGACATATGATATACCTCAAGGAAATTCTTGCATTCTAATATCAAGAAGAGTCCTGCCAAGTCCTTTTTTCTGATGATCTGGATGTATATTCATTGTTGAGATCTCCCATCATTGCAACTCTTCATTCCAGCGGTTTGGTCCTGATGATCAAACCAATACATTGTCATATCGGATATGCAGAATAGTATTGTTTTTGCATTCATCATCTCGTTTTTTTTGCCTTGTTTCAATATCGTCCATATTCAAATATATACGATCAATATCTTCTTTGGTAATACCGTATCATTGCTGTGGATAGGTCTCTCTCCAGACTATATGATGCAATGTTTGGCTAGCTTTGAAATCATCTGGATGTGCAAAACGTAATGTATATCATGCTGGTAATGTTGCATCTTGTAAGATATCTCACTGGGTTGGTGTATCAATAGACGCATTCGCAAATGGACTATCAATACGAAACATCACTGTGATAGCAGGATCATTGATCTCACCATAGGTGTCATCCATCGCTACCTCGAAGCTAGAAATCGGTGTCTCCAATTTGGTCGAATACATCGAGACGCGTTTGCCTTTGTAGATGAGACCTTTGTCTCGTAGCTGCTTGAATACTCGCATCACAGACTCCATGTAATTATTGTCCATGGTCTTGTAGCTATTATCAAAATCTACTCGACGACCGATATTATCCACATATGATGATCGCTCTGCGCTGGTAGATGTGGTATATCTATAACATTCATCGATAAACGTCTGGATTCCTACGTTCTCGATATCCAAGCTGGAATTGAGTCCCAGTTTCTTTTGTACTTTTTCTTCGATGGGCAATCCATGACAGTCTCGTCACCAGACACGTTCGACCAGTTTGCCTTTCATAGTGTGATAGCGAGGTATGATGTCTTTGAGGATAGAGGATAGGAGCGTACCATAGTGGGGAGTCCCCGTAATAAACGGAGGACCATCATAGAAACGATATGCTTCGTTGCCTGAGCGCTGTTGCATCGATTGTTCGAAGCTATGGTGTTGTTTCCAAAAATGGATAATGCCTTGCTGTAATTGCCAAAAATCTGGTTTGGAAGAGGGAGTAGCGAAAGATGACATTGAGTGATAAGGGAGAAGGTATAAAGTATAATGATAATGTATAATGTAGAGGGTCAGATTTTTTAGTTTCTCTAATATGGCTGAATTATATACAAACAAAAACTCCCTACACGACTGGAGTGTAAGGAGTTTGGGATGACTGATCTCAGTGAACATATCGCCAAACTCCTACACAATGCTGGTAGTAATAATGTCGATAATACTGATCATAGTCGTATACATGTCTAATATCTATGATTGAACGATATAAAATCACGAGAAAAATCTGAATGAGTTGGTTTTATTGATAGATGATTTGTATAGATATCGGTGGATACTGAGCAATAAAGCGTCTCTATTCGTCTCTAAAATATCCTGTCACAAACAGTACTCCTAATAATCCGAAGAAAATTCCTAATGCGATTTCTCGTAGCATCCACAGTGAAATTGCAGCAAAAATCGATCACAATACAAGATGACCGTATTCTTGATAAAAATCATAAGCTGAGCGTTTGATCTGGTCAGGGTTGAATCCTTTTGTTTTTTTCTTGGATGATTTGGTAGTTTTGGATTCTTCGGATATGACTTCTCATTGATAGATAGTATCAGAAGCAGGTGTTCTTGCCATGATATACTGCGATAGTGGATAAAAGTAATATACTTATTATTTGTTTGTACGGTTTTGTGTCGAAGGTGCAAGCGATGATGTACTACTGGGCGAATTTCACTTGACTATTATGGTAATTATCAAAAAAGGCAGCAAAAGAACTCTTCGGATAGAAGGTTTGGATCGTAGGTAGGCAGGATAGTTTTTTAAAAGGAATTCTAAAAGCTGACCAAAACGATTGTGCGGATTGGATGTCTGTCGAGGAAAGAGGATAACATCACGCAAGAATTTCATGATGTATGAGTAAATATTAAATAAGTCTGATATAGAAATACAAAATAATAGCATACGATACCAATCATGATGGTCGTTTTCAATCAGATGTGTGATTTTTTGACAATAAGATGAACATCATTATAATCATCGCATGCCAACCAAACAATCCTCCTGAGACTCCAAATCACAACAAATGAATCTTGACTCACTGGCAGCAGGTGTTCCTACTACTAGTACATCAACTTCACCGTCTTCTGCGACGGTTTCTTTGGATACGTTACAATCTGCGCCAGCATCATCTACTCCAAGTCCTGTAGTATCATCTACACCATCTGTTTCACCACCTACTCAATCGTTTGTCATAAAACCTGATCCAGTCTCTGGTACAACTCCTACTACTGCTTCTTGAGATGCGATATCCGTATCTACTCCATCAGTCACTCTTCCGTCGACAAATAGTGCTCCAGAGAAGACTTCAGAATCTCAACACTCCTCTGAGCAATATGTTGATGTTTCTCCTCTCGATCTGAGCAAAATCACATCTAGCCCTACTACCAAGCCTAACTCATCTACAAATCAACCGGTATTGTTATGAGATAGTCATACTCAGAAAACACTTCAACAAACTCCAAGACCTACTAATTGGGCTGGGATCATCTTGTCCATCAGTCAGCGGAGTATTATTATATGAGTTCTCGTAGGAGTCTTCTCGTATGGGTATCAGTGGTTCTTGATACAAGCTGCTGCTCATCCTGTAGATCCTAGCAACCAAGCAACCATCGACACCATCAAAGCATACGAACAAGAACTCAATGCTTTGATCCCACTCAATAGCTATGTTGAATATCAGGCTCTGAGTTTTGTTGCTCCCAATGCCAAAGCAAATTTGGATGCGATCCTAGTAGCAGATACGATCAACTATGTTCACAAAAAAGACCTCCTCAATGCCGGATTTGGATCTCTATCACAGTCATTGCTTTCTACTGCTCAGCAGATTGATCAGCTCAAACAGACCATTGCGACCAATGGATGAATGGACAAAATTGAATATGATCTCATGAAACAAGACTCAGCAGTCTCTATCCAAAAATCGCTCATGACCGTAGAGGTGATCAAACTGAGTACTGCACTCAAGGTCTTTTATTATTTGGATAGTTTTATCAATCAATTCTCAGCAGCTGTAGGTCTAGAGCCAGATGTTGTCAAACAGCAGATGGAAACTATGATCGCAAGAGGAGAGGTCGATATCCAGCGTTATATCCAGAGTTGTTATATGAATCCCTTTGAAAGCGAAAATGATTGTGCTGTGACCAAAGATTTTGTGAATCAGTATCAGTACTTGGATTCCCAACAGACGGTAGATCCAGCTTTTGTGGTTGCTATTCTACAGTTTATTGACCAAAAATTAGAAAACACAACATTACCAAATCTAACACTGACCTTTAGTAATTTCGACCCCAAGTCTGATATTTTGACGCTCAATATCGAAGTCAATACCTTCCAAGAAGATGAATTATGACTGATCAGCAAATGAATCCTCAATCCTCATATTTTTGTAGTGACAAATCTCATCAATCTACTCAAACAAAGCACCTTTATCAAAGACGAAGGAATAGATGTCAAGACTCTCAAAATCAACAAAAAGAAACTGAGAGTAGCGAATAAAGAATTTGTAGTAAATAATTCGACCTTTACCTTTACCGTTCCTATCCAAAAATCTACTGCTAGAGATATCTCTGATTATATCAAATAAAGCATAAGACCTTAATAACTCCGAAATAACATGAGGAAATATTGTGGTCCCCGCCGCGGCGGGTTAAGTTAGCAAAAGAATGTATTCCGTTTTATAATAAGCTTTTGACTATAATACTTCTCGATCATATGGCATTACCTTCAACTCCTTCTGTCAACAATACCAAACAAGTATCTTGGATAGATCTAGAAATCAAGGATTTTAATAGATTGGGTTTTTCTGGATATTTGAGTAATAGATGGATTATCATCACTCAGCGAGCCGGTGACTGGACTCATAATCCTTCGATCATGATGACGTTAGCTGGAGGTATCATGGCTATTGCTATAGTATTGGTGATAATGTTATACACTACTCTCAACTCACTCAATCAAAAATCACCAGAATTGCTGCAACTCTCTCTGTACGATCTGAATCAGCTCAATGCTAATGATACGATCAGACTAGGTATCAGAAATGCTACATCTCTGCCAGATCTGATATCACTCCTAGATGAATCCAAAAAAGAACAAACCAAGTATAACTCTATCGTCTCTAAGCTCCAACAGCCATACGAACATTTTTTGCAATACAGATACTTGCCTACACTTAATATCCGGAAAGATCCATTTCTCAAGACAATCGATACTAATTTGTTGGGTATCAGGTTTTTGGAACAAAATCCGTATAATGATATCAGCCTCATCCAGAGACGAAGTCGCTTTTTTAGAGAGATGGGAAGATGACAGCAATTTAATGATATTCAAGATATCCAAATCTGACAAATCACAGAGGATAAGGACGGATTTTTCACGATGCCCATTACACTGTCGTTTACTTCTCCTGACAAACGTAGCTTCTTGTTCTTGATCGACAAAATATCTATGACATCCCAAAAACAAAACATCGCTCTGATCAACGAATTTACTACGAATTTACGAGATGCTATCAGTGTACAACATGCAGCTGTGCTCAGTGGATTACTCCAGCAATGATATACCGGATATTATTCATGAGAAGTTGCGATTGATAAGCTTATCGGAGCTGTGTTGAGACAAGAAATTGCCGCTGATGAGTTTGGATCAGGATGAGAATCTCAGATATCTCTCTTGACGCCAGAAGTCATCCAATCTACGATTATCCAGTCTGCTGGATGTGATGCGTTGGGAGTCATGGATCAAGAAGTTTGTATCGTTAAATTTAGAGAAAAATTTAGAAACATTCCTCAGCTTGCATATTCTCTTACGATACAGTGAGCCGATATATCTTCAGAACTCAAGAGATTGTTTCGCGAGATGCCCCCGTTATTAGCGATCAATAATTTTTCTTTCACCAGACAAAAAAACCCACAAAATGCAACAGATTTTGATCAAACGCAATATAAAGGTCAGATTTCTTTGACGATTTTTGGAAGAGGTTTATCTCAACCAGAATACGACGAAATTGCAAAAGAATTGGGTACTGTTTGTATTGGAGAGTCTCAGGCATTGACCATTGAAGAGTGACTTAATCGTATTGAGAGGAAACTGCTAGCGCTTTGACAGACAGATAGTGCCGTCAATAGCTCAGAATCTCAGCGTTTTGTAGAGCTCAAGACCATCTTCACTGATGCCCAACTACAGTTCCAAACTCTGACGAATTATAAGAAGGTTATCAAACTCTTCGAAGTGTACAGAATGCTGGACGACGGTGGATTGTGTAAGAGGTAGGAATGAGTAGAAACTGACGAGGTACAATAAGGTTGAAAGATTATTATTGTGACAAGAATGGTATGGAGTCTTATTTTATAGATCCAATGGTATGAATTTGATGTTGATTTTATCTGTTGAGTCAATATGTTGTTTGTTGATTCAACGCGTTATATCGAACCGCCAAAGAAATCTGGTATAGTATTTCTTTGGATGATTCAGTTATGCAAAGCTAGTTGAGAGACTTATGTTCCAAGCGGAGCGTAGGAATATCAGATTTCGAAAGAAGTTTGGTATATTTATATGAGAATAGAAATTGCCTATGACTGATTTGAAAGAACTTCAAAAGAATTATCTCGATGCTCTTGATTCATTTGATGCAATTACCGTCGCTACACAAGATGAATTATTGGCTGCACTATTGCAGATATATACTGCTGTTTATAATATTATACAATCAGAAACATCTGAAAACTTGCTCACTGTGCTAACAACAAAAGAACTGCCTTCAATATTCAAATCTACTAATCTGAACGATAAACATAGACGTATTAATAGAGACAAAGAAAATCAATATTACGCTGCATTATCAAAAGCACTTACGGGTAAAGCTAGATCCTTTGATGATATCTATCAACAAGCTCTAGCAAAATATGAGTGATCAAAAGCTATGACAGTCGAACAAATTGCTGGATTCCTATCAATAAAACTCATGGCGCCTACCCGATGACTCGGTACTCATACAATTGATGCCATTCAGCAAGAGTGAATAAAACAAGCTATGTCACAACAACAGCGTCCCTCATCTATCCCCAAATTATATCACTTCTTGGTAGATGTATGTAATGCTTATGGATTATTGCCATCTCGTGATCTGATGATTCATCCTTCTTATGGGAAGCATTGTATTATCCGTATACCAAGACTTGGCAGGACTATTCTCATCGGAGATGATACAGGATATACCATACATGTATTGCGTGGATCAGTAGCACCACGTTATGATTTCTATCCTCTCTTGTGAACCAAAGATCTTCAGCAGTTCCCTCACTATATCGGTAAAGTCGCAGTATCTATCAAACTAGATAGATCTATCGATCTGCCAAAATATATCAAAGACTTCGGGACTCTCTTAGCTCCCAATCAATGAGACAAAGACCCACTCATCACACAGGAGTTGATAGATTTCTATCGTGATAAAACTATACAGTGACAGCCAAGTATCCAATCACAAACCAGAACAGTAACTCCAGGGACTCTCACTCCAGAGCAAATCGCAGCGAATATAGCCAAGACTCAGGAGATAGATGTCAAGAGACGTGTCGAGGTGACAAATCAGTTCATCAAGGTTATGGGGAATTTAGATGATTTTATTGATAACTATTTGGTATTAGGTGTTGTCGAAAGAAAAAACCCTTTAAGAAACAAACTCAAAACAATATCAGGAGAAGTTGTATTATCAAAAATGTTTCTATGAAATAGTGGTGGAAAACAAGGCTTATCTGATTCAGACCGAATTATTATGTTATCAGTAATATATGGAGTAGATAAACTCATGATTTTGAAAATGCTGTTGAATGCAAGACTAGCCCAAAACAAACTTGATTTCAATTCTTCAACCTTAACAGCAACGACAAATATACGATCAACATGGCTGCCAGACGAACAGGAAAAAGCCAAAGAAATCTGGAAAGAAACTATAAGAAAACATACACAATCCAAATTCGTTAATTTAGATAATTTTATTGATAACTATTTGGTGTCCCCATTTAAAGACAGAACTGGAAAACTATGAGCTAAATTCAAAGAAATTCCATGAGAAAAATTGTTGACAAAACTGTTTATGTGATATAGTGATGGAAAACAAGGCTTGTCTGATGAAGACCGAATTATTATGTTATCAGCAATATATAGAGAAACTGAATTCAATATTTGGGAAATGCTGTTGAATAAAAGACTATCCTCAAAAGATAAGCTTCTTTTAAACCCTATGGCCTTAACAGCAATGAAAAAGATACGACCAAGATGGAGTCCAGAGATACAAGAAAAAGCAAAAGAAATCTGGAAACAGAGTATAACAATACACATACAATCCATATGCCCTAGTTTAGACGGTTTTATTGATAAGTATTTGGTATTGTGAGTGAACGAAAGAGCTGGAAAACGATTGGAAAAGTTTCCCTGAACCTGATGAGAGAAAATATTGACAGATTTGTTTCTACCGACAAGCAAGACTGCCTTATCTGATGCAGACCGAATTATTGTGTTATCAAAACTGTATGCAGTAGATAAACTCAATGTTTTGGAAATGCTATTGAATAAAAGGCTATCGTCAAAAAACAACCTTGTTTTTAACCCTATGGTATTAAAAGCGACAGAAAATATACGATCAACATGGCAGCCAGACGAACAAGAAAAAGCAAAAGAAATCTGGAAACAGAGTATAAGAAAACATATCAAACCCATATTCCCTAGTTTAGATAATTTTATTGATGACTATTTGGTGTGATGATTTGTCAACAGAAGGTGAACACTATGAGCTAAATTTGAAGGAGTGCCATGAGTAATAATATTGGAAAGGTTTTTCCTGTGAAAGAAAGATGGAAAGCAAGAGTTGTCTGATGCAGACCGAATACCTCTGCTTGTTGTGATCTATGCTGACGAGTGAGTAACTCCACAGACAATCAAAGAAAAACTCGATGCTGCAAAAAAAAAGTTAGCAAAAAAAAGTTAGCAAAAGAAAAATAATTGACTCCACTCCAGCGCTCGTCTTCTGGTAGATAAAGATTGCTTTTCTATATTGAGCATCCCATCAAAAAAACCTGACTCGCAATACACTGCTGGGTCAGGTTTTTTGATTGTGTTGTATGTAGAGATTTGTTTTGATGTATAGATGGCGATTCATGATCGCCTCTAGGGATTTACTTTACTTCATCCGCATCGATGACTTCTCCCTGAGGCGCAGCGCCATTATCGAGGATGTCTTCTGGATTAGGGTGAGCAGATGAATCTTTCGCTCCGAATTTCTGGTAGAGCGTCGCGAATTCTGCGTGCATACGTTCGAGTTCTTTATCGATTTCTTCTTTGCTATAATTAGGTGAGTTGAGCATATTGCGTCCTTCAGAGATCAGCTTTTCTACTTTTTCTTTTTCTTCTGCTGGGAGGTCTTTGTTTTCAGTGAGCATAGACTCAGCTTGGTATACGAGTGCTTCGAGTTTGTTCTTGGATTCTACGATCTCTTTGCGTTTGCGATCATCTTCTGAAAATTGTTCTGCTTCTGCTTGTGCTTTTTGGATCTCTTCGTCAGAGATTCCTGTCGCTCCTTGGATGATGACTTTTTGCTCTTTGCCGGTAGATTTCTCTGTAGCAGAGACATGGAGGATTCCATTCGCATCGATATCAAAGGTCACCTCGATCTGCGGTTGTCCTCTACGCATTGATGGAATACCTTCGAGATTAAATTGTCCTAGTGATTTATTGTCTTTGGAAAATTGTCTCTCTCCTTGGGTCACATGGACCGTGACAGCTGATTGATTATCAGAAGCAGTGGTATACGTGTTAGATTTCTTGGCAGGGATGGTCGTATTTCTTGGGATCATGACGTGAGCGATTCCTCACTCAGTCTCGACTGCCAGTGACAATGGAGTCACATCCAGCAAAAGAATATCTTTGACATCTCCTTGGATAATACCTGCTTGGATAGCAGCACCTTGCGCAACTGATTCGTCAGGATTGACGGTAGCTTTGGGTGATTTGCCGGTGATTTCTTCTACGATCTTCTGGACAGCTGGGATTCTGGTACTTCATCCTACTAGGATCACTTCATCGATGTCAGCTTTTGGTAGTTTGCTATCTTTGAGGGCATCGGTCACAGGTTTGCGACATCTTTCGATCAGATCAGCACAGATTTTCTCGAATTGTGCTCTCGTGAGAGTTTCTTCCAGATTTCTTGGCTGTCCGTCGTCACCCGTCGTGATGAAGGGAATAGAAATATCTACAGTTTCCGTTTGGCTGAGTTGTTTCTTCGCATTTTCTGCCTCGTCCTTGATCCTCTGGAGTGCCATAGGATTGGTACTGAGATCGATTCCTTCTTTCATCTTAAAGCTATTGAGTATTCGATCCATAATTCTCTTGTCAAAGTCAGCTCCTCCCAGATGAGTATCACCTGAAGTAGAGAGTACTTGGAACGTACCTTCTGATCAGATTTCTAATACCGTGACATCGAATGTTCCTCCACCAAGATCAAAGACGACGATTTTTTCGTCTTTATTCTTGCCTTCTCCGTACGCCAGTGACGCAGCAGTAGGCTCGTTGATGATACGTTCGACCTTGAGTCCAGCGATTTCTCCAGCAGCTTTGGTAGCGTTACGCTGTGAGTCATTGAAATATGCTGGCACGGTGATGACTGCTGAAGTAATGGTTTCACCCAAGAATTTTTCGCAGTCTTCTTTGATTTTTTTGAGGATGAATGCAGAGATTTGTTCTGGTTTGTAATCTTTGCCATCTACGTGAATGAGTACACCTCAGTCTTTTCCTTCTTTGACTTGGTAGGGGACTGTCTTGATTTCGTCTTTGACTTCGTTGTAGCTACGTCAAATGAAACGTTTGACTTCGTATACGACGTTCTTGGGCTCTAGGACTGCTTTGCGCTTTGCTAGTTTACCTACTAAGAGTTGGTCTCCTTTGATATACACGATAGAGGGAGTGGTACGTTCGCCCTCAGCGTTAGCGATGACTTCGGATTTGTCTCCGAGCATATATGCGCTACATGAGTTGGTTGTTCCTAGGTCGATTCAGATGATTTTTGCCATAGGTAGAAAGATAATAATAAGTAAAAAAGTGAATTCAAAACTTAGTGAATAAGCAAGCAATCTGTTAATAAGACTCTTATTTTCGTTTTCTTGTCTTGCGGAATACGGATGAAAGAAGTCGAATTATTGATTGATTGTTTTGCATGTATTTTTGATAGCACGTAAGTTATATACATGCTACGAAAAAATGCAAGAGATTTTTTGATGAGCTGTTAGGGGGCATTGCGAGCTGGCTTTTTGTTTGTATTATTACGTGATTGCATCATCTCTATTGTACCTTCGGCGAAATGCTTTTTGGTAGTTGTGAAAAATATTGCGGATCATTTTTTATCAACAATGCAAAGTAAATCTGACCAGAATATCCTGAGTCCTTAGTCGTTTGATAAAGCTATCAGTATACTCATATGGTATACTCAATGTTTGGTTTGCATGATTTCATGCATTCTTTGTTAGATAGTCACTCAAAACCTATTATCTATTATCTCATATCTCATCATGGCAGCACCGGTACTTACCTCGATCGACAAACTTCTCATCCAGCGAACCTGACCAAGTCTTGGTATGAAGACGAATTTTTTTCGTCTCTTGGCAGTATCTCAAAAAGCTGGAGTATCACTCAGAGATGCATTAGTCTCTATCCTCAGATCAGAAAAAAACAAGTCTATGAAAATCATCATCCAAAGTCTGATTGATGGAGTCAGCGAAGGTAAACCGCTAGGTAAAGTCATGCAAGAGCACGAAGGGGTGTTTGGTACTGCAGAATGCGAACTCGTCAAATCTTCTGAAGCAATGGGAAATATGCCTGACACACTCGAAGAAGTCGCAACAGAACTAGAAAACTATCAAAAAATCGTCCAAAAAATCAAAGCAGCATTATCGTATCCTATGGCGTTGATCTGATTTACGATTATTGCGGTAGCGATTTTGCTCATCCAGGTAATCCCGACGATCGTAGGAATGTTCGAAGACAAGAGCAAGCTACCATGAGTGACATTGTTCATGATTTCGGCATCAGATTTTTTGCAGGCTTATTGGCTCATTTTGATCCTCATGATCGTAGGTACAATAGTGGCTGTGAGTGTAATGTATAGCGTATTGCTGCCATTCAAGATGTTTGCAGACAAACTCTTCATCTACACACCCATTTTATGAGATGTGACGAGGACATTTTATATGTATAGATTCTCCAAATTGTTGTCTGATTTCTACAAAGCGTGAGTCAGCCCAGTCTCAGGACTCGAACAGATGGCGAATATTTTCGAAAACTACTACTACAAGAAAAAAACTCTCGAAATTAGAAAAGATCTAGAAAGCTGATTCGGATTTAGCGAATCGATAGAGGGGTCAGATTTGTTTGACGGATTGCTCGTGCAGATCTTGCTGGTAGGAGAAGACACGGGTAATGTCTGAGAAGTCTTGGGGAAGATGGCGTTGTTTTATAGAGATTCACTCTCGATCAAAATCGAGACATTGATGGGATTCCTAGAGCCAATCTTGATGGCATTCATCGCGGTGGTGATCGGTATTGTCGTAGGATCTATCTTCCTCCCGATGGCAGATCTGGTCAATGTGATCGGAGCACAGTAACAGTGAGGAGGGGAGAAAAAATTATTAATAAATGATAGGTAAATTGAAAAGTTTCTAAAGATTTTGAGGTGTTTGTTACCGTTTTATACAACGTTATATTTTCTCTTGAAATAGGGGGGGGGGAGTGTGTATATAGTTCAGCACAACAACAAGGTAATTTTTCAAAAATTAAAATGTAAAAAAAATGTCTATAAAAAATAAAACAAAAATAGTCTTAAAACGAGCTCTAGGAGTTATGTTTTTTTTATTAGTAAGTGTGTTAGTTTTCCAAGCGTGTAACAATCCCTATTTTGGTGATGATATTAAGGATATTGAATCTGAAATAAAAGGAGAGTTGTATCGAGGCGTATCAGTCGAATATGATCGAGAAATTGGTATTCACCTTTCGTTCTCTTCGATGGATGATGCAAAAGCAATCTTAAATTATTTGCAAAAAAGAACTGACGAGCAAAAGTATGACTGGGAACAGGGTATCAAATATGGCTCACTAAGAAGTGCAGAAAAAAGCTACCAACCTAATGTTCCTATGAAATACATCTATCCTGAAGGAGTATTTGAATATCCAGATAAAGCAATGTCTACGATATTAAATCCTGGTGGATATGTAAAAATTGGTGGTAACGTATATCATGACACTATGATAGGAGATCTCGTATACGTCATAGATGAGTACAAAGTCAAAAGCGTGTTTCAAGATACTTCGGTCAAAGACAAATCTACTTGCTATCGGTCTGATGGATCTAACTTTACATTAGGTAGATACTCTGGACCTATACCAACGGCAAAAGTGGAAGGATATATTGATCATTATACGAACTGGGTGAGTGGACGAGAATCTCTTAATATTTATACGTATTATTACAACCAAGCATCGAATGGAGCGGGCGGATGGTATTCAGCTAATGCTCCTACTGTAGGAATGTATTATACATATAATATTATAATTGATGGCGTATCATACATTAGTAATGGAACGTCGTCTTATCGAAATAATCAATCTAGTCATTGGGTACAAGTAGGTTATGGCTGGGACGTATGTATAGGATATGTCTATGGTACTCACAGCGCTGCGGGACTTACTACGTATACCAGGGTTGAGAAACCTTAAATTGCAATTGTTTTCAAAACGTTGTTGTTGTGCTAGGAGAGAATCTCTCCTAGCTTTTTTGTTTCAGATTTTCTTTTCCTCTTGCATCATCCTGCGTCTTTCGATAGATATCAGGATATGAAATCACCACTTACCTTCGTCTTCGTAGGGAGACTCACCAGAGAAAAAGGCTTCGATCTCGTCATCGATCTAGCCAAACGAGCACAGCAGCATCATGCTGATCGTGTCAGGTTTTTTGTCTTCTGAGATGGACCATTGAGATCTGATCTCCTCAGCGCGATGGAGAGCTGTCCTGCGATCCATTATTTTTGACGAAAGCCTCTACACGAGATCATCAATCGCTATCTCCCAGGATGCCAGTATGCGCTGATGCCGTCCAGATTTCTCGAGACCTTTGGGCTGAGTGCCTGTGAGATGCTCATGACGGGTCTTCCAGTGATTGGTCCTGCACAGTGAGGATTGGAAGCATTTGTCCCCAAGCCGTTTAATACGCTGGATTATTCCTGATCAGAGAACAAACAACTCCAAACCTGTGTCGCTCATGTGATCGAGCATCATACCCCAGTCTTACGAAAGCACTACAGTGAACAAGCCCTCAAGACATCGTTGTCATACGACTCTGATACACGACTCGAGAGGTTTCAGACTCTGTCCAGACTACCACTAGGCTCCAAAGTCTTGTTGGTGTCAGATTTTCTCGATCATATTGGAGGGATAGAATCCTACGTACACAACGTCGCAATGCTCTTGCGTCAACATGGATACACAGTAGAATTATTTGGGCGTAGCTTTGGCGGAAAGGTTCCAGCTTGGCTCAAAATTTTCGGAATCGGATGGTCGATGATCAATATGCGAGATGCACGGAGACTTGCTGCCGTGATCAAAAAATCAAACCCTGACCTGATCTGGACGCATAGCGTGCTGCGTCGACTCGGGCGAGGAGCGATACGAGCCACTGCAAGATCTTCAGCTCTGCGTCGATTGATGATTCACGATTTTGGTCTCCATGTAGCATATCCTAGCGCTTTGGATGCCGTCTGACAGCTGCCTGCCAGAATCTCTCGATCGTCTCGACGTAGACTCGCTACCAGATGACGTTCGACACTGATGCAGATACTACTCACGCCGCTCATCCGAGCCAAATATCTGTCCGTTTGACTGATCTGGAGGATGATCAGACGTCATGTGGATCTGGTCGTCGTGCCTTCTGCATATATGCTTCACTCGACTAGATCTCTAGCCAAGCCCGTCACTGTAGAGACTCTGACGCATTTTGTCATGATCAAAGAACTCATTGATGAAGCATAACATAACTGCTGAGCAGACTACGACGCATCTGGGCGGCATCCCCCTTCTCAAAGGGGGACTAGGCACCTCTTGAGGGTGGAGAGGGGGATCACACTCTTCACCATACACCATCTACATCGACGAAGCGGGGAGATGACCGCTCGCTGGACCTGTCGTGGTCGGCTGTGTGATGCAGCTTGCAGCTACTGATCTGAGCCAGTATCACGACTCCAAACAGCTCTCCGAATCTCGTAGAGAAAGAGTTTTTGGGGTATTACAAGCAGAAAAAAATCTGATACGATCGACCTGATCGACGAGTGCAAGCCTGATTGATCGTCGCGGAATTGTTTGGGCTTTGAGATCAGCGATTATCAAGGCTTTGAAATCTTTGTATTCTCAGTGTGTTGCGAGGTCAGGTTTTGTTGGTTCTTTTGCAATATTTTGTTCCAAGATCCAGATCAAGCTGGATGGGAATAGTGATTTTTGATTGCGTCAGTACTACAAGCTCTCAGTAGAGACCATCATCAAAGGCGATGCTCTCGTGCCACTGATCGGCGCTGCATCGATAGCAGCCAAAGTGACGCGTGATCGTCACATGATCAGACTAGCTAAGCGCTATCCTGAGTACGGCTTCGATCGCCACAAAGGCTATGGGACACGTGCACACATAGATGCAATCCAGCAGTATGGACTATGCAAAGAGCATAGAGCGAGTCGGGTGAAGTAAGATGTTGGTGTTTCATCTAATTATCATAGATGTTTTCTGCCTGGTATATGGGTATTCAATCAACAAAATATTTTCAGGATTTGTCTTTGAAACAACGGTAATCAACTTCAGGGTACTTTGGGTCGAATATTCGTTCTATATCATTTGCTTTCACTCAAGAAATTATGTTTCAATTATGATATACATGGTTTTTATCTATAGCATTTCAAAAGTCATTTTCTTCTCAAGCCATCTCAAAAGAGCTTACATCCGCTCAAGATATTATCTTACAATTTGAGAATACATTTTGAGAATCTTTTGCATAAAAAGGTCACAAATCTTGGAAATGACTGATGTCTTTTGATATAACTTGTCCTTTGCAATACACTTGCTGAGAATCTTTTGCATAGAAACTTTTTGCCTGAAATGTATTCTTATCTACTCATAATAGTTTTTGATTCAAAAATTGTATATCATGACCATTTTCTAAATATCAGTATCATAACTGTTTAATGTTATTAATTCCAGCTCATGTAATAAATACTCATTCAATATAGAGTTTTTCTTGATCCGTAGCATTCCAAAGTCCATGAATCGTATAAACAACAGTCTTTGGTGGATTAAGTTCTAATTCTGTAGTCAATCAACAGAAAAAATCATCAAATGTTTTATTGATGGTTCAGGTAACTCAATACTTTGAATAAAAATCACTTCATTCACAGCCCATGAGTTGTGAAAAAAAGACCTTGCGGGAATCTTTTCAATAAGATTCATTATCCAAAATTTGAAAATCAGTAGTATTCGCATCGATTTTACTTCAAAATACATATATGTTGTCTTTGTCTCTTCGGTATCGTCAACCTACATGTTGAAATGTATTAGCATCAGCACTAATAACTTCTTTGCCGTACCAATAGATACGATCATTATAATTTGCATAGTTCTCGTCTTCTTTTCAAGATCTGTCTATTATCTTTTTCATTTCTCAGGTTTTACCTAAGATATTTTTTTTATTATTATAGGTTTCAAAAAAGAAAGTTGTGTTTCAATTCTTATCTTTTGACGAATTATATCAATAAGAAGGAGATGCATAACAATTATTTATGTCTTGTGTAGCAACGAAGTTCTTTCGTTGTTGTCGATGATAGAGAGCCTGCATTCATCCAAAAATTATAATCAAAGAAAACATTCATCAGAAAATGAGTGTAGTTTTGTTTTTCATGATTCTTCCTAATATAAACTAAAAATCTCATACAAATTAATATTCTTTACCTTTTTCGCATTAGCGCTTTTTTGTTTTTGTACAACGGGATATATTTGAGAAGATGACTGTTTTACTGACGAAACCTTTCTAATCCTTTGGCGTATTCATAGATGATACGAGGATGATCGATCGTAGAAATGCATCAAGTCTTAGAGATCTCATATTCTGCATCAAATAACGTCGATATCAATGGATTGTCTGAAAGAGTAGAAAAATCTGACACCCCAACAGCAACAAATCACCAATCTCCAAAACTGGGAATGTACACATGATATGGTGTGATGATATTCGAACTTCAAGATCGAGCTGAGTGAATAGATCATAACACACAACTAAAGGATTCTCTCGTAAAAAATGCATTGCCTGCATGGGTGACAAATATCCCTTGTGGTGTCAAAACACGACGTATCATACTATAGAAATCTTTACTATATAGTTTTGCTAATCCAATATCTCTAGGATCAGGAAAATCTGCAATGATCATATCAGTTTTTTTTCCTTGTCTCATCATATCTTCTACGAAACGATAGGCATCAGCATTGTGTATAGTGAGTCAAGAATACTCCAAGCTATGATGATTTAATGAAGTCAATACTGGATGAGTCTTGGCAATAGTAGTCATGAGAGGATCGATGTCCATCAGATCTACTGATATATTTGCTCATCACGATGATGCTAAGATATGATGTAATAACAAACCGTCACCACCACCTAGTATAATGACGTTAGCAGATTTCTTTCAAGAAAGAGCGGGAAGGATAGGTGCGAGAAGTCCTTGGTGATATCTGTGTTCATCTAGTGAGTTAAATTGCAAATGCCCATCCAAGAAAAGTTTGCTAGCTCCGTTTCTTTGGGTAATGACAATGTCTTGGTACATGCTTTGCTGTTGGAAAACAAGATCTTCCAAAAAAAACAACTTGTTCCAATGAGTATCGACATAGTATAGATAATACCATGAAAAGAGGAGATATCACATACAGGATATGATGTAGATACTTGCTTTTTTCCATGTTTTGGTAGAGACAAGCAATACTCATCATAAGATCAGATTGATGGATCATGTAATAATACTAGTATATAATAATCAATAGTAAGGTACGAGAACAAGGGGAAATAGTAGTGTAGCAATAACAGACCCGAGGTAATCAAACGTGAAAATGTTGCTCATTCTTTGTTGTTCGTGTGGATCATTATCACGCTTGAGAAGCGTTCCTACAATAGGAGCTTCAGCTCATGCAAGTCATCCAATAATGATAATAATGAGTATATAGACGAAAAAAAATATCGATTGATAATCCAATAAGCTAATATACAACCATTTGGTCATAATTACAGATCGTCATCACAACAATCATAACATCAATTGTACTTTGATCAGTGTCCATATACTAATACGTATATAGCGAGTGAGATATGCTCCCAGTCATAATCCACTCAAATAAGCTCATATAGTGAGAGAAAATCGAAGAATGCTACTCCCTAGCAATGTAGACATCAAAGAACTCAGGAGTAATTCGTAGATCAATGATGTTCATGCAGACACTAACAAGATTCCGTATAGCATTGAGTGGTTCTGTGTGCGAATAAAAGCTCTCATTTATTTTCCTCATCAGCCACCTCCTCATGCTCCATAGGAGGATGATCTTCTGCATGAGCATTGTTGCGTTGCACTAGATGTATTTTGATATTTTGGAACTCATTCTGGCGTATACAGTTGTTGTGTCAAAGATGATGAACCCAGAGAAAGTTCTGGATTGATTATTCATGAGATTTGCGATGATACAAGAGTAGACTGTGTTTTGGTTTCCGCTGGAACACAAGAACAATTTTCAGTATTTCAAAAAATAATGGAAAACAAAAAGAGAGGTATTGCTATAACAATGCCTAGAGTGTCTTCCCAAGAACCTCATCGTCACGCTTGTTTAGTGCGTTTATTTCTTTGAGGTTTTTCTATGGTGGATCCGTGATATAGTTGTTGGTAGATAAGATAAGTATTAGTATTTTGTTCTTTGTCTATAGCGTACTGTATTCCATCAATTTTTACATAATAGGTTTTCAAGAGCTCTCCTTCGTGATAGTCAGTCATTGATACTCACATGACTTTGGTGACTTTGACTTCATCGCGTCATGAAAGCGCAAACTTTTGGGTGTCTGTAATGACATGAGTATTCGTGATATTATTGAGCGTAACTAATTTTAGTGTTGTTTGTTTAGAAAATTCTCGCTCAATCTCAACAACATGCTGTCCATTTTCAACAAATCAACTCTGAGATTTTGCCAGATAATACTGTTTTCACGATTTAGATGAAAATACTCGCTCTACGTAGGACAAATGTCCGTACTGTGATCATTCATATCGCATTCCATCGTATTCAGCATATCCGATGACATCGTACTGTTTTCATCTATACTGAAAAGATTCTCCTATTATAGGATATCAACTTTCATGATTTGTCATGAGAACATAATAGCGAGTAAAATGAGGGATCTACCCGTGAATTGCTCAGGTGATGATCATTGCGAGTCATAAGAATGACGCTCCCAGGACAATTGCAAGAGCGATGTTTTCATCTTCGATCAGTTCTTTGTGAAGAGAGAAAGGCAATAGTTTGTTTACCAATGTTAAGATCAATACAAAAAATAGGCATCAGACTAAGGAATATAATAATGATGTAGCAAGGATACTGAAATTCATGATATACTACGATAAAATTATAAAAGTCTAACTATCTTCTACAAATCAAGCTCTTTCACCTTCTTCGCATTAGTGAGGATGAAATTTTTGCGTAAGGTGACATCTTCTCCCATGAGGATACGGAACAATTTGTCGGCTTCTTCTGCATCATCGACCGTGACCATCAGCATTCTTCTACTCATAGGATCCATCGTGGTGATTCATAAGTCTTCTGCGTTCATCTCCCCGAGTCCTTTATATCTCTGGACATCGACCTTGTCTGCATCAAATCCGTGCTGAGCACATGCTGCAGCGATGTCATCGACAGGTGGATAGATATATTGTTTCTTCTTGCCTTGGGTAAATTTGTAGATAGGTGGCACAGCGATATACAATTTCTCATTGGTAATCAATGGTCTCATATAACGGAAAAAGAACGTCAACAACAATGTCCTAATATGCGCTCCATCGACATCGGCATCGGTCATGATGATGATTTTATCATAACGAATTTTTTCTGGATCGTAGTTTTCTTTGATCCCTGCGCCAATAGCGAGGATGAGGTTCTTGACTTGTTCACTAGCCAGGATTCTCTGGATATGAGCCTGCTCGGTATTGAGGATTTTACCCTTGAGTGGCAATATCGCCTGAAATGATGAGTCACGACCTTGTTTTGCACTACCTCCTGCACTGTCTCCCTCGACGATAAACAGCTCTGAACCCGCTCTATCTTTGTTGCTACAGTCTGATAATTTACCTGGCAAGACGCCTCACGCGAAGACGTTTTTTCTCAAGACAGTTTCTTTTGCTAACTTCGCAGCGAGTCTCGCTCTTGCACTGAGCATGATCTTATCCAAGAGAGCAAAAAAATCTGACTCATTCTCTGTGAAATATGTCTTGAGATGTTTGTATACCAGATCCTGTACGATTTTTCTCACACTACTATTTCCTAGTCTTCCTTTGGTCTGTCACTCAAACTGAGGCTCAGGAATCTTGACGGTCACGATAGCGTATAGTCCGTCGGTGATATCAGAGGGTTGGAACTCACCGATTTTGGTGTCATGTTTTCCTTTGTCTTTCGTGAATTCGTTGATGATATCTAGCAGTGCATTTTTGAAACCCGTCACGTGAGTACCGTGATCTTTGGTGATGATATTATTCACGAACGACAAGATCGTATCGTTGGTCGAGTCGACGTATTTGAAGGTTAGATCGACAGCACAGTCTTCGGTATCCTGAGTAATACTGATTTGAGGTGTTACTACTTCTTGGCCTCCTGAGATGTTTTCTAGCCGAGTTCTAATTCCTCCTTCATAACAAAATTCTTCTTCATGATTAGAGATCTCAGAGGTGATTTTGAATTTCACTCCTGGAGTGAGATAGGCTCCGTATTTCATCCTGGTGAGTTCGGTCGCTTCTACGAAACTCATCGTCTCAAAAATTTGAGGATCTGGTTTGAATTGTACTGTAGTACCAGTGCGATCTGTGGTTCAGATTTCTTGTATAGCTCCTTGTGGTTCTCCTCTGATATAGGATTGTTGGTACAGACGTCAGTTCTTGTGTACGGTGACGATGAGTCGCTCAGACAATGCGTTCACGACCGATGCTCCTACTCCATGGAGTCCTCCAGAGATTTTATACGCTCCTTTTTGGAATTTACCTCCTGCATGCAAGACCGTGAAAACCGTCTCCAAAGCTGATCTACCAGTCTTCGGGTGAATATCTACGGGTATTCCACGACC
>JBGTAD010000035.1:0-6897 GCA_041750055.1 Candidatus Absconditabacterales bacterium
TCTGAGCCAGGGATGTCGATTTTCTCGAGATGTGAGTAGGATAGAGAGTTGGTATTCATCCAAATATGATCGATATGAGCTCTGATGAAGATGAGTGGCAACTGACGTCGAGTAAATAATGGTCAGAAGGTACGAGTGACATTGAAAAATCATGATCAGAGTTGTTGTTCAAACTGCTGGTATCGATGTGATCGAGGCGTGACATTGAAATCACCGAGTATCAGATCGGGTTTTTGCTCTGCGTCTTGGATGCGAGTTCATAGGTAGTCGAGTTGTTGATTTCTGAGCTGATAATATCTACTGCTGATGGGGGAGCTCGTGTGGATGAGGTAGGTCGATATGTGTTGTCACGCTGGATCAATAACAAAATGACTATATCTTCGGTTTTTGGTGGGGATATTAGTGAAGGGAATATTTTCGATAGGGATGCTACTAAATACGACGCTTCCAACCAGATCTTGTTCGAGGATCTCACGATTGGAATAGGGATAGTACTCTAATAACCCTGATAAGAGCTGCTGATAGGCTTCTTGGGTGCATTCGATGATCATGATGACGTCGGGTTGCTCTTGCTGGATCAGCTGTTTGAGATCTGAAAGGTCGTCATTGGTGTATAGTACGTTGGCGTAGAATATACTAATCTGTCAGGATGTCGTCTGGACTGTATCTGGATGAGATCCATAATACGTCGTATATCGAGGGATCAACACCGTCAATAGTCATACAAAAGCAAAACAAATCTGAATCCATACACGATAGAGGTCAGATTTTGGGAGTCTCTTGTACAACGAGATGACAGATCCCATGATACACAGCACAAAGACAGGTATCCAATATGGATCAAAACTGACCAACAATTCTGTGAGATATCCAGAAGCAGGCGAGAAATATATGATCGTGTACGTGATGAATGCTAGTCGGATGAGATAATGCATGATAGTGTATCTATTCATCCGCCTCCTTCGTTCAACTGTTTTTGTTCGGTAGCTGCATCATTTTTTGTAAATATGTCGATATATTGTATTGATTTTGGGGATGCGGATGAGTATAAGGTGATGAAGTTTTTAAAGATTTACTGAAATGTTAGTATGAGAAGAATGGAAAAAAAAGATTTCACGCCATATGAGTCTTTTAATACTCCTCATTTTTTTAACAATTTTCTTGGGCAATGAGCTATAGATTTGTGGAATAGCTTGTCTCACGATGAACAGGTACAATTGTTTTTTAATGCATATGATTGAGAGAAGAAAGACTTTACTCAAATTAGTACTCTTAAAAAAAAGATCAATGGAAATAATACTGGTAATGCGCTATATGATGATATGAAAGCTTTTGAGCTGTATGTACTATTAGCTACTAGAGGGAATAGAATAGATAATAGTTCTATACAAAAAATAGATGAAACAACTCTTGGTGAGTTATTAGAAACTTTAAATAACGACAAAAGAACGACTCCGTTAATTCGTGTTATCAAACAACGTTTTGAGAAATATATTGGTAATATATGAGATAGTGTCAATAAACAAACCAAGCAATGAGCTATTCAAATTTGGACAAAAAGAGCTGAAAGTGATCCCACTTTGGATGGTGAATTTGCGAATCTTTTTACTAGTCAAATGAAACAAGCATTAGGATTCACCAATAGTCGCGATCCCCATGAAAACACAAGACAATATCATGAATTTCTCCGTCAAGTGACTTCTCATACTAAGCGATTGCATGCTATTCTTCATTGATGCAATAATAGTGGAGATTTTATAAAGAGACTGAAAACAATTGTTGGTAATGATACGCTTAGAGATAAGCTTATATTGTTAGCACATTTTCTGCAGACAAGGATTACATTTTCTCAAAATACAACATATGGTACTATGAAAGAGTTATTAGATGATCCGAAATTAAAACAAATGATCGTTAAAGATTGAGTGATCTTGGGACCGACCAAGACATTTGCGAGAGCAATGCAAAAAATATTGGACTATGGACGAGATCCAGAGAAACTCATGGATTTGAGTAGAGCGACTTTGTTGTTTGATAATCTATATGACCTTAAGAAGTGAGTTTTGGATTTTATATCTCTATGTGAACAATCTGATCTGATAGAGAAAATCGCTCTTATTGATGATATTTGACAGTTTTTTGAAGCACCTAAGAAATGATCATGATTTAGAGCTTTTAAAATGTATGTATATACCAAAGAATGATGAGTTTTTGAATTGCAGTGTAATGTGAAAGAAAGCTATAACGCTAAGACAAAATGAATATCTTGAGTGCTATGAGTAATCAGTAATCTGAGCTTTAATAGTGCTGAGATCAAAAAAATATTAGAAGTAATAACAATATTGAATACTAAAGATAATGATCCTACTGAAGAACAAAAAGAGAAAGCTTGAGAACAAAGACGTCGACCAAAAACCTCTTCGGATTCTCTTTCTTGAGATTTTGTATTTCATATTATTAGGTATTTTAATGCAGAAGAAAAATTACGAAAAGAATCAGATAAACGTAATCCTTATCCTCACATCCTTATTATCAAAAAACTCCAGCTTTTAGAGAAACATATCCATGAATCTGCTTGGGTAACGGTAATGAATAAATATAAAGATGTATTAAAAACTAAATTACCCAACTAAAATAAGTCTAAAGTATTGATATGATATTGTATGCAATAACGTATTTTCTAGGGCATTAGATCTTATAATCAGAAGGCACTTTTTTTATTCATAGCTCTTGCAGTAAACAGCTAAATCACTATAGGCTAGAGCATGAAACTAGAAAAACTTTTTGGTAGCAAGACAAAGGTAGACATTATCAAATATCTGCTTTTCAAAAGACAAGGAATATCTATGAGAGCTCTCGAGACTGAGCTGACATGGACTTTTCCTGCTATCAAAAAACAAATAGACTCTCTCAATGACGCTGAAGTCATCGACGTCGACAAAGATCATACCAAACGATCGATCACGATCAAAAAAGATTTCTACGAACAGATCAAGATCGTATTCATGTACTGTATGAAATCAGATATCAAACAACTTTTTGTGCGTCATGAAGCGTTGATTGATTCGTACTACGAAGGCAAGATCTTCGGATATGCGTTGGATATGGATCTAGTCGTGATCTACAAAAATGCAGAAAAAGAACAACTCGCTAGTATCAAAGAAGAGATCAGTGAGATTTTTAGAAATTATTTCATCGAAATGGTCAATGTGGTCTTCATGTCTAGCGATGAACGACAGAAGCGTTATAGATTAGCTGATAAATTTGTTTTAACTGTCTTGAGAAGTATTGGAAAATAAGAAAATCTGACACTCCTCACCCCATCCCTCTACGCTCAAGGGGCACCGAGGTCCTACAGAGAGGGAGATTGTGTCGAGATGTTCGCAATGACGATACATTATTTTAGTTGTTATATTCGATCATGTCTGAACAATGATTTCATAAAGACCTTCCTCAAGAGAATGATCATCCAAAATCAACATATATGTCGTTTGTGTTTTATTGATGCGGAGGCTTTCTTCTTGTTTTGTTACTGTTGTTCTTAATAATATGTTTTAGTTTCTGAGTCCTCTATTTCTTTATATTTCAGCATATAGATTTTAGTAATTCTTCGCTTAATTTGTTGTAATTTTTAGGTTCTTTCTTTTTTTGATGATGATTTTAAATCACTACAAACATACCTTTGCTCAGTTATTATCAGACCAGCTCACAGCACAAACTTGATGGACTGTAGATGAGATTGAGCAGATGATCGAGTTCCCGCCTCAGGTTGAGTTTGGAGATCTTGCTTTCCCGTGTTTTCAACTGTCCAAGCTCCTACGCAAAGCTCCTCCCGTGATCGCTGCTGAGTTACAGTCCGCGATACAATCAGCGTGAATGCAGTCAGGGTTATTCTCTGATTTCAAGATAGTATGACCGTATCTGAATGCCTTCATCCATCAGGCATCATATATCGATCAAGTACTCAAACAGACTGCTCAACAGATCGCGGTAGATCCCACCAAACCGAAGATATTGCTGGAATATATGAGTGCGAATCCGAACAAACCGCTCCACATCGGTCATAGTAGGAATGTGTGTATTGGCGATACGCTCAGGAGAGTGTTTGACGAGTTGGGATATCCGCTGCATACGTCTGACTATGGAGATGATAGTGGTGTGAATGTAGGATACAATATCCTGGGGCATCTGGTGCTGGGTATACCGTTCGAGACAGATAAGAAATTCGATCACTACTGTGGAGAAGTGTATCTACAGGTCAAGAATCTGGAAGCTGCGGATTCCACGCTCAAAGAAAAGATGACTCAGATCCTCCTGCATATCGAGCATAATGATGATCCTGCTATTACGGCTTTTCACAAACAATACGTCAAAAAATGCACCATCGAGCAATTGCGTACCTGTCGGAGGATGGGAGCACGTTTTGATGTGATCGATCGAGAGACGGATGTCTTGCATACGAACTTCTTCGCAGAAGCGTTGGAATTACTCAAGACTCGTGGTCATGTCAAATATGCTGATGAGGGTGATGCGAAGGGATGTCGGATTATTGATCTGTCGAGTCTACCTCAGTATGCCAACGAAGAAAAACAATATCAAATCCTCGTGAAATCTGACTGAGTCGCAACGTATGTCGCCAAAGATATCGCATTTGCTCTCTGGAAGCTCGGGTTTCTGAGTCGTGATTTTCAATATGAATCATTTGTCACGGATCCGGATGGACGTGAAGTGATGATGACTACCCAGCAGTGAATAAGTATCGCGGAATATCGTGATTATAATCGTGCTATTACCGTGATCGATAATAGACAACTGCCGGCTCAGCAGGTCGTGCATGGAGCATTGCAGTTGTTAGGGTATCTGACTGATGACAAACGCTATGAGCCATTGGGTTACGGAGTGTTATATTTGACACCTCCTACTCTCTTGCAGATGGGATGTGTCTTGAATGAAGAAGAAAAAAATCAGACACGCCTCCCGTTCGCGAGTAGAAAAGGACGATCGATGAGTGTGGATAATTTGCTGGATCTGTTGCATACCAAGGTATTCGATGCATCTCGTATGAGACATTCGGACTTGGATGAGACGGTATTGCATGATATCGCAGAGGCGGTGGCTGTGAGTTCGCTCAGATTCTTGCTGACCAAGACGGATGTATCCAAAGACATGACTTTCGACCTCGATGAGTGTCTGGATCTAGAAGGGGAGACCTGAGCATATGTGCTGTACACCTGAGCGAGGCTAGCGAGTATTATCGCTAAATCTGGAGTGGTATCTGGGATGGATGAGGGATCAGATTTTTCTTCTCTTGATCTATCATGATTGACTCAGGCGTATGAGTTGGATCTGATCAAATGGATCGATCAATATCAGCATATCGTCCAACAAGTGGCTGATGGATTGGCGCCACATCTGATCTGTAGATATATCTTGGATGGATCCAAGCTGATCAATAGCTACTACGCACACACCAAGATCATGTGATCAGAAGATTCATTACTCAAGGCGAGAATAGCTTTGTTGACTCGTGTCAGAGAAGTCTTGGATCATGCGACGAGATTGGTCGGGATGAGACTGGTGGAGAGGATGTAGAGCAGAAGAATTGAAGAAAAAGATGAAAAATCTGACGGTGATTGGGGGGTGTGAGTTTAGATTGTGGTTTGTTCTATAATCTACTTGACCTCATAACAATTCCATCAAAGGTCATACTTTCATTGATGATTTCATCTGGAACGAGGACATAGTGTCGCGTACCAAATGATCATGAATCATTTACTGCTTGGACTCGTTCGAGAGCTGCGTGTTTTTTTCTCAACACAAGTGCATCGGTCATCATATTAGTAGCTTTCGTCTCAATGAGATACGTACGAGTTTCTGTCTGTACTACAAAGTCAGGATTGTAGGTGCGTTGATTATGTTCCAGATCAAAATAATAGATCTGTATGGTATCCAATGGTGGTTTGAGTCGTTTTTGAATATGAGTTTCTGATTCATTTTCTAGGATACAAGCAAATACTCTTTCTTTGTTTGATTGGAATTTACACTGACGAGCAATTCATTTCTTAAATCATCCAAAAATATATTGTCATACAGTAGATGCAGACTCATAGAAATCACGAAAATTTTTCATTCATCATTGAGCGAGTGTTTCAAGTGCTTCAGATTTGATAGTTTTACTTCATGGATGGACTGTGACGGCTGGTGTCCCTTGATGATATGTTTTGACAGATCTTATTTGTCTTGCCAGTTCATTGAAAATGATTTCCTTGTAATATACTTGTATAATATTTTTGAAAAAATGATCGTCTTGGGTTGGGTAGGTTTCTTTCATCGCTTGGACTGCGTCATGAGCCATACTATAAAGCCGTTCACTATACAGATCATAATCCAGCTCTGAAATACCTATATCGAGCATCGTACTCATCAAGCACGACTCTATAGATCATTGATACTGTGAAAGTAGTTGGACTTGTAGCACACTTGTCTCTTGTCCAGATTGTAAATCTCTGATGATGATCGGCGCATCAGCCACAAGAAGTTGTTTGAAGAGACTTGTATTGAGTTTATAACTTGTATCAAAAGACACTTGTACATCAGGATAATCAAATACTACTCTCGGTAAATCCATAGATCTTGAAAAAAACTGATCACTTAAGTCATACGATATGGTTTCAATAAATTTTGCTTGTTGCTCTGGTGACTCTAATGATCCAAATACTTGTGTCATAGCTCCATGATATTGTGGTGTGAGTAATCTCTCTTGTACTTTTTGGGCAATGTATGATTTGTTGGTGCTTTGGGTTGGTTCTGTTTTCTCTACTTCTTGCAAGACTTCTCTTTGTGCTTTGATGATCGATTGTGTTGCGATAGTTGCTTGTTGATTATCTATTCATAAAC
>JBGTAD010000036.1:0-12691 GCA_041750055.1 Candidatus Absconditabacterales bacterium
GAATATGCTGACTAGAAAAAGAAACTAAATTTTATCAAGCATCTACTTCAGAAATGTATGGATGAGTATGATATAACATGCCTATTTGATGATATACAGAATCTTCTCAATTTCATCCTAGATCTCCGTATGGAGCAGCAAAACTGTACTGATACTGGATAACAGTAAATTATAGAGAAGCTTATGGTATGTTTGCATGCAATGGAATACTCTTTAATCATGAGTCTCCTATGAGATGAGAAACATTCGTCACAAGAAAAATCACAAGAGCAGTAGCACAATACTCACTACAAAAAAAAGACAACATCTATGATAAGTTATATCTTTGAAATATGGATGCAAAAAGAGACCGATGACATGCCAAAGATTATATAGAATGAATGCGATTAATGCTTCAGCAATCTACTGCTGAAGACTATGTGCTAGCTACGGGGACAACAGTTAGTGTTAGAGAATTTGTTGAAGAGTCGTTTCGTTCTATCTGAGTAGATATCGTATGGTCTGGAGTGTGAGTTGAAGAAAAATGAATAAACAAAGCAAATGGAGATATTGTTATTGAGATTGATCCAAGATATTTCCGTCCCTCTGAAGTAGACATCCTGTTATGAGACTCATCCAAAGCTAAAGAAAAATTATGATGGACTCCTAAATACAATCGAAAACAACTAGCTCAAGAAATGGTAGCATATGACATCAAACATTTTCGTCAATAATATTTTTATATTCCTATTTCTGTGATATGATCAAACTCATTAAGTCTTCATTTATGAACGAACAAGAAACAAAAGACAAGCTCTGTAATTTCATTCAAGAAGCACAACAACTAAGCATAGGACAATATTGCAAAAAATTTGAAGAATTGTTTGCTCAATGGCAATGAAGAACATATTGTGTGTTTTTTAATAGTGGTAGTTCAGCAAATCTAGCATTGATACAAGCTATGTTAAACATATGAAAACTACAGAAATGAGATAAGGTCTGATTTTCTTCTCTTACTTGGTCTACGAATCCTATGCCTTTGATTCAGTTGTGACTAACGCCTATACCTGTAGACATAGAGCAAGACACACTGAATATATCACTGGATACGTTCAAAAAAACACACCAAAGCCATGACATAAAAGTCTTGTTTCTAACGAATCTACTGGGATGGTGTGATGATAGTTTGTGAGAACTCCATGAGTATTGTAATCAACACAGTATCATACTATTAGAAGATAACTGCGAATCCATGGGGACAGTATTTCAATGAAAAAAACTCTGAAACTACTCACTTGCATCTACATTTTCTACGTATGTAGGACATCATATGTCTACAATAGAATGATGAATGGTATGTACTGATGATGGTGATCTATATGACATGCTCGTGATGACGAGGGCTCATGGACGAGACAGGAATATGAATCCAGAAAGACAACAACTTATTAGAGCAAAACACAATATTGATGGATTCTATAGTAAATATACATTTTATACTCTTTGATTTAATCTAAGACCAAACGAAATCAACTGATTCTTATGATGTGATCAGCTACAATATTTAGATGAGACTATTCGTATCAGAGAAGAACAAGCACATGCTTTCATTTCTGAAATCAACAATAATGATGATTTCTACTCATTACGTACCGATCATTTAGATACATTTTCCAATTTCGCAATACCTGTAATTTGCAAATCATCAGAAATATTGCAACACTACACAGACAAATTCAATACAGCAGGAGTAGAAATTAGGCCTATTGTCTGATGAGACATGACACAGCAACCATTCTGGATACAATATTATTGAAAATCTACGAATAATACTAACGCAAACTTACTCCATCAGCAAGGATTTTACTTTGGCAACAGTCCTGAGTACACAGCAGAAGAAACAAACATTCTATTGACTTTAATAAAAAAAAGCTATAGTGAGTTGTAGTTTTTACATCTTACCATAACTAATAATGTCCTTGATGAAAAATGCGACAGAACACGCAGAAACACAACATCTCGATAACCTTGTGGTTTTCACAAGTACATTTTACAATAATGACGAGCAAGGACAAATCAGATCAAAACTCGCTCTCGATTTGGTACGTAACGCTCAGGATCTAGGCATCAAGCTTGTTATCAGTGACGGATCTCCTGTTCTGCTGAATGAAACCATCTCTCAATTTGAAAAAGATGCTCATGATATTATATGAAATAATGATAATATCCTGATCATTCGTACTACCAAACGTTTGGAATGATGAAAATCAACCATGGCTGATGAAAGAAAGCAAGCTCTGGAACAATGAATGGATGCATATACAGATGCGAGTCATTTTCTATGGATAGAGCCAGAAAAAAGCGATTTGATTAAGCAAGAATCTCTGGGAGCAATCATGAAAAGCGCAAATGAAACAGGGGCCGATTTTGTGATACCAACAAGAGCAAAACTTGCTTATGTATTAAATAAAAACACCAACAAGAAGTATCCCGATCACGCTCAAGGAGGAACGAATACCTTGACTAATTTGCAAGCACGAACAGAAGTTAGAGCGAATGAAAGACTGTCAATTGAAGCATATAGAAAAAAAATCGGAGAAGAAGAACGAAAAGCATTATACGAAAAATTCAAAGAACAAATCCCTGAGAAAAAACATGAGAATAGTTATACATTTGGAGAATATCTTATAGAAAAAGAATTGGTACATGTGCATGATTCATTTTTTGGTCCAGTATTATTGAAAAAGTGAACTGGGACGACAAAATATCTTGAGTCTGATCACCCTACACGAGGCGTCAACGTACTGACACCTATAGAAGGCAAAAATGAGTGACTAAAGGTATCGGATGCCCGTGTAGATTACCGTTATGATCCCAACCAAACAAACTTCGAAAATGGAGAAACAGACTCAGATGGAAAACCCATCGCAGCAGAGCAATGAAAAAAAATAGCAGATGAGTTCAAAAAGAAGAGAATAAAGCAATTTATGAATCTTATCTATCAAGACCAAAAACCTGAAGACGTCTTCCCAACCTATTATAATAATCTAATCTATAGTCAAGAGAGATTCAACTCGATGAATCCAGCTGAACAAAAAGAAGCATACAAGAATCTTTTCAAAATCGTTAAAGATACTTACAAGGACGTCAATAAAAATTATCAATCACAAGGGAAATTCAAGGATGACCGATCGGGAAAAATAGATGATGCTTTTAATAAAGATGATACACTTTTAATACGATGTACGACAAGACTCAAATCTCTATGAGCACTGTTAAATAGATATAAAAATATAGATGATCCACAAGAAATAAAAACTAATTATCCTAGCCTCAAAGAACGATACGTTTTCCTGAAACCAGATATCTATAAGGGTTCTATTTTCTACGAGAGGATAACTCCAACTAGTACAAGAGAAGTCCCAACGAACCCAGGTGTAGAATCTTTTGAACAAAAACTTATTCACAGAGATACCAAAAGAAATTAGACATTATAATGATAACTCTCAAGATCTGATCAGCAAGTTGAAAATCATATGTTCCAAAAAATATCGTATTACAAAAGACTATCAAAACATGGTAGTCTTTTTTTTGTTTTATTATTGCTTTTTGGCAGTCAAATCATAATGAAAGACTATCTTTTATAGTTTATGAGACAAAGTATGAATAAAAGTGCAAAAATTTATGTAGCATGACATACATGATTGTTATGATCTGCAATTATTAAAAGACTCCAAAAAGAATGATACACCAACCTATTGCTTGCAACAAGACAGGATTTAGATCTCCTCGATCAAAAAGCTGTGTATAACTTCTATGAAACACAAAAACCTGACTATGTCATAGTCTGTGCTGCAAAAGTATGAGGGGTACAGATCAATGCTCAATATCCCTACGATATGTTGTATCAAAATATACAAATCCAAAGCAATATTATTAATGGATGATACAGTTATGATGTAAAAAAGCTCTTGTTCATAGCAAGTTCTACTATATATCCGTCAGAATGTGAGCAACCTATATCAGAGAAATCTCTATTACAGTGACCACTCGATTCTCTTCATGAATCATACGGATTAGCAAAAATTTGCGGGATAAAATTATGTGAAAAACTTCAAAAACAATCTGGAAAAAACTTTTTTTCATTAGTGCCAACAAATATTTATGGAGAATGAGATCATTTTGAAGAAGAAAAAGCTCATGTAATTAGCGCTCTTATCAGTAGATTTCATAAAGCAAAACAAACCAATGCTCCAGAAGTTGTCGTATGGTGATCAGGAAAAGCACAAAGAGAGTTTTTATACGTCGATGATGTTGCTGATGCTTGTATCTTCTTCTTATCCAACGATGTATCTAGTAGCTTTATAAATATAGGATCCGACGAAGAAATATCTATAAAAAATTTGTCAATTCTTATTAAAGAGATTGTATGATATAAATGAGATATTATATTTGATGAAACTAAGCCAGAAGGAAGATTAAGAAGAAAACTAGATACATCATTAGCAAATTCATTGTGATGGAAACCCAAAACACATCTAGCACAATGAATCAGAAAAACATACGATTATTTTTTATCTCTTACTCAATAATCATGGAAAAGAAAAAGCCACTGCTTTCTATATGTATACCCACATACAATAGAGAGCCATATCTCAAAAAACTTCTAGATAGCATTGTATCTCAAAAAGAATTCTCTGATAGTGATGATGTTGAGATTGTAATTGATGATGGACCTAGTAAAGATAATACAACAGGTATGATAGAAGATTATCAAAAAAGATTTCCAAATAAAATCAGATATTATAGAAATGATATTGCTATTGGAATGTGCCCGGCATTTTTAGAAGCAATAGAGTTTTCGTGATGAGAATATACACGGTTATTTGGGAGTGATGACATGATGTCTTCCATATCTCTAGAGACGATATTGCATGAAATAAAAACAAATAATCCATCTATTATTCTTAGTGATAGATACGTTTTTTCTGATGAATCAGAAATAAAAGAATTGTCTTTGTTTCCGGACAAAAAAGATATATTACTTCATGGATGAAAAGATTTTTTTGAGTTCCTATGAAAAGACAACAAAGAAAACTGACCAATGAATTGAAATTTTTTTACTTTTATTTCTATTTTTTGTTTTAAGCAGGAATTTTATTTAAAAAACAAACAAAAGTTTCTTGAGAAATATGGCAAAACATATCAAAGATTATCTTATAATTATTTTAATTTTGCTTTAATTCCTTATTTTGATATAGGAGGCGATAAAATAACAATTATAAGAAGTAAAACATTAGTATTCGCTAAATGATGAAATCATGGTTGGAGTTTTTCTTCTATGGATATCTTTAATGATCTTTATTTTCTTATAAAAACACTAAGAAAAGAATACAAAATCTCTTATAAATGTGATATGTTTTTCAATCATATGTTGCTATGACGATTTCTACCTTCAATTATGTGAATGATGAAGAAAAATTCTATTTTAAAATATTTATATAAGCCTCTTATGGCAATATATAATTTCTCTGCTTGATCTATACATAAAATTCTAAGAAGAATATAACATAAAAGCTATCTATAAGCGTTTTATTTTTTTGGAACATTCAAATGAAACCTAAAATAATAGCACACTATTTGCCTCAATTTTATGATGTGTCAGAAAACAATAAACGACGATGAGAAGGTTTTACCGAATGGACTAATGTAAAAAAAGCCAAGTCATTATTTAAATGACACAACCAACCCAAAGCACCCCTAGATAATAATTATTATAATACTCTTGATATTGAAACGCGCAAGTGGCAATGAGAAATCGCAAAAGACCATGGAATAGATTGATTTTGTTATTATCATTATCGATTTAAATGAGGAAAATTATTATTAGAAAAACCGGCTGAACTACTATTACAAGATGGGTATCCAGATCTCCCTTTTTGTTTTTCTTGGTGAAATGGTAATTGGGCACGTACTCGAGAATGAAAATCAGAAGAAATTCTTATGCTCCAAGAGTATGGAGATGAAAAAGATCGAATAGATCATTTTAATTACTTATTACCATTTTTTCAATCTCCGTTATATATCCGCAAAGACAACAAACCAGTATTTCTGATACATTATTCAAAACATATGAAGGATGTAATAGAAGCAATGATAAAAAAACGGGAAGAACTAGCCCAAAAAAATAATATTCCATGATTATATATTGTTGAAGTTATAACATCATCACAAAAAGAACCTTACGCAAATTCTAGCTCAGCTATCATGGAATTTGAGCCACTACATTCAATAAGAAATTTCAAAACCTCTTTTGTATTAAACATTATTAAACATCTAATAAATCGTTTTTATAAGCGTCTTTTTTACAAATGATTGTTTATTAACATCATCCCATACAAAAAAGTACGAAACATAATAATAAAGAAAAAGCCTAAAAATAATCCTCTATACAAAAACAAAGATATAGTTTTTTGATGATTTGTCGCTTGGGATAATTCGCCAAGAAAGGGTAAAGATAGTATTATTATTCCAGATAGTGATCCTCAATCATTTGAGAAATATTTTGAGAAACACTATAAAAATGCAAAAAAACAATGAGCAGATTTCATTTTTCTCAATGCTTGGAATGAACGAGCAGAATGAGCGTATTTAGAACCAGATGAAACAAATCAATTTTGATATCTTCAAGCAATCAAAAGAGTATTTACCACCAATAATTAAGAATGATTCAAATCACTATCATCACTACTACATATAACCACAAAGAATTCATTGCTCGTACCATTGAATCAATTTTATTGCAATCACGAACAAATCGGACGCTTCTCATTGGAGATGATAGTCCAGATGATTCAACACGAGATATCATCCAAAAATATGTATCACAGTATCCTGATAAAATCAGAGCATGGCATCACACACCAAACAAAGGTATTGTTGATAATATGAATTTTCTTATTAATAAAATCAGTCCAGAAACTACGCATGTTGCCTTTCTTGAATGAGATGATATGTATACTCCTGACAATCTTGCTAAAAAAATCGATATATTTACTAAACATCCTAAAATCTGACTAGTATATAGTGATACATCATTCATTGATGTACATGACGATATTATTCTTCATAGCCTTAATACATTTCGCAATATTCCAAGTCTCAAAAGCCAAATACTCACAATAGATGAGATTGTCTGATTACCATTAGGACCAGTAGTATCTTGGAGTAATATACTCGTTTCGAAAAAAGTGTTAGATCACTTTCCTCCAAGAGATTATATTAACGAACCAAAAAAAAATAGTATCTCTGACTATGATTTTCAATGTCAGGTCGCATCACACTATCCCATCTGGTGTATTGATGAATCGTTAATGCTATACAGAAGACATAGTTCAAACACTTCTTGACCTAACCAAGCAAGCTATGATAGAATCCTAGATGTAGACAAACTCATCATTTTTTATTATTCTAAAGGACTTATTACTAATAGGACAATGAAGAAAAAACGTGCTAATTTATATGCAACGTTCTCCCTGGTGGCATTAGAAAGAGGCAATAAATTATCAGCTCGGAAATTTCGAAAAAAATCTCGATTGTTTTCTCTTTCATCCTCACTTATTCTCAAATTTGCATCGATACCATTTTTTTTCCTTCCTATCGCACTGACACAGAAAATAATCAAAAAATTAATCAAGAGGTAAACCCCCTACCCAAAACCCATCCCACTCCTCCTCTTCTCATTATACACCTCGATCTTCCTCCCCAGTATCACAAACGGCACTCTTTCTATTGTATCAATCCACTTCCCTTTTCCTATCAAACGTAATACTGGATACCATATCTTTCTACAGGTTTCAAATCATAAAATACAGATACCATACCGCACTGGATGAAGCGTAAAAATCGTCCTGATCGTCATTCGAGAATAGCTAAACCATTTGTAGCTAAAATTTCTCGCGCCATCTTTTACGAGATGTAGAGTCAGCGTTTCATTGATATTGTAGATCACTTTCTCTCATTTGCACAATACTGTCTTCTGAAACACAGCATCTAGCATATACGTTCATTGATCGGTAGGGTATCTTTGTCATTGATTTCTGAATACTAACGATGGATGGATCGTGTAATAACTTTCTTTTCATACAAAATACTCAAATCATTTGCCGTCTCATTCATACCACATCAGCGTCGTTGTACCACAGCCAACATACTTCTTATGGTGTTCAAGAAAATGCACTTGTTTTTCCAGCTTTTGTGGATGCCACAGATCATCATGATCTTGGATAGAGATATACTGTCACTGGGCATGATCGAGTGCTACATTGAGAGATCTGTAAGGTCAGAGATTTTTCTGGTTGCGAATGAGACGGATTCTATGGTCTTGAGCAGCTTGTCATTGTAGGATTTGTCGTGTATCATCGCTAGAGCAATCATCTACTACAACAATTTCAATATCTCAAAAACTCTGACACAAACACGATTTCAGCGTATCTGATATTGTTTGTTCTGCGTTATACGTTGCAATGATGACGGATAATGTAGGATATTTTTGAGATGCAGGATTTTTTACTTCTTTGGATCTATAGTTTGCTCTATCCATCTACCAGTACAATACATCAATAAAACCTTACACTACCCTTTTAGCTCTATATTCGCTACTATTGTGCGTCTTTGCACCTAGTCAGTCTTGTATTATCACACGACACTCGCGACATACTTCCACCTCTGGGATATTAGAAGCAAAGCGGTCTCCTCACTTACCAAAAATAATAATCGTATCCTCCCCATACTGTGATCTGATGGATCAGACAATATGCCTGATGCTCTCACAGACTGACCCATCAGTGTCAATTGCCAACATCACACGGTCTACTACTTTCAACCCAGACACGATCGTCATCCTAAATTCCTCATTCTGATAAAGTTCTTGACTACCTGTTTTGAGTCTTGCTTGTAGATCATTATTGACGATGACTCGCAGTTCATCACCCAGTTCTTTGCACAATCCAAAACACTCCATATGCCCTGGATGAAGAGGATTAAAATATCAAGAAGTAATCACGATAGTCTTTGACATAATATACATTGCTGACAGATACTAAAAGGCAGTATACAAACGATATTCATACTATTCTCCAAACATGCACAAAGCACTAAGAACTCATAGATTTTTTATGGATAGTTACCTTCTCATACAACTCTACAAACCTCTCCACGCACTCACTCCATTCAAACTTCTTAAGTTGAGTTTTCAAAACGTTGCCAGTCAATGCATCTATCACCCCACGAGCGATATCTTGTTCACTACCTGGCTCCACATACACCACACTTCAGGATACAACTTCAGGCACAGATGACACACAAGTCGTGACTAGTGGCCTACCAAGAGCACATGTCTCAGCAATACTCAGCCCAAACCCTTCGGTCAACGTCGGCAATACAACCACATCAGCTAGCATTATATACTCTCTGAGGCAATCATACGCAACAGTATCTATCAAAACCACATGATCATCGAGAGAATGATATTGGACCATCTCTAATAATCTGGTATAATCAAATCAATCAGTTTTTGGTACAATAAAAAGACCAATAAAATCTGACCTTTGTTCTAGTATCAATGGAATAGCACGAATATAATCAAACACACCTTTTTCAACACCTATTCTTCCCACATACAATCCCACCGTCTTCCCATTCAGATTTCGCTTATCTTTGTGGTTTTGGATGATCGTCGGATCTACAGATCCAGGATCTCGCAATGTGTAGTCTACTCCACAATACGTCGTGGTGAGTTTGGTGTCTGGAATTCCAAAAATGAGTCTGAGAGAGTTTTTGGTGTATAACGAAGAGCAGGTATACGCATCGAATCTCAGCTGAAACAGCATCCACTCAAACAACTTATAAAAAAACCCCTTCCATCCCAACAATCTATACCAAAGCTGAACATATACTTCATGTACATGTAAAACAGTGGGAATGCAAGTCCATCGTCTGATGATACCCGCAGGCACCGCCGCATTGTATGTTGATGTTTGGATGATATCGATCTTGTGCTTTTTGATCACAGCAAATCACTTCCACAGCCCATATCGCATGAAATCATACCTATTGTGTCCTACTCTATACACATCCACCACATGCTCGCCATACTGTATCAATTCATGAATACTCAATCCAGAATCATATCTACTCGTGAGCACGCTGACACGAAATCACTGCTCGACCAGCCCCTTGATCACATGATCAAACAACGTCTCAGATCATCATACGTGAGGACGAAAATATTCTAACATAAACAGGATATGTAACGAACGCATACGATCAATAGTACCAACATCATATAAAGTCAACAAAAAACTGACACAAACTCTCTCCAAAACTACCAAATTCCTTGATAACAGCTATACTCTATCAGTAGTATATTTCAAGATCTAACTCACACTCATCATGCAACTCAAAAACCTCCGGATCAATAACTGTATGAGCTTCAAACACTATACATCATGACCACAAGACTCGTGACATATGAGCTGTAGTGACCAGACTATGAGTATCATCATCGGACCTAACGGTAGCGGCAAGAGCAATATTCTGAATATCATCTACACCTGTCTGAGAGCCGGGCTATTGTATGACTATCAGCTGACACAGACAGGTCAGCAGTATCATATCCACAAGAAGCATACTCCCATCTCACTCACTCCTCACTACGATAGCACTTCTTCACACGGATCCGTCAAGCTCGAGCTCACCTTGAGCAATCATGATCGCGAAAACATGATTTTTTTACACAAATTTCAATCTCAAGTCCAAGATATTGCTCAGACCTATTCTGATACCACCATCAGTCTCCCACACGTCGACAGACAACAGCTAGAGAAATGCGATCAGATTTCGTTAGTTTGTGATATCGATTATGATGCCAGGACTATCAATATCCAAGAGAAAGGACTCAATCAAGCACAGCTGTTTGCGCTGTACACTATGCACTATCACGAACTCATACAGCACTGTATGACTATCTATAATACGAGTCTCAAAAAATCTGACCAAAGAGCCTGGTATCCTCTCAAACAAACATTTGCGATCCTATGATCGTATAGAGATAGTTCGTATTTTTCACCACAGTCTGGCTCCAAGACCAGCAACGAATTACAACAACTCCTAGAACAACTCAGCCATCATAGCCAGGATGGATTATCCAGCAATATCTGACGATCTTTGTTACAATCCAAACTCATCCAAGATTTCGTCAACAAATCTGATACCATCACGTCCGCTATCCAACAGCTCTGTATCACATACATCTGAACACGTATCCATATCCAACACACTCCTGGGTCAGATTTTGTGTTTTTATTGGAGGATGAACTAGGACATCGCTTCCAGATCAATGAACTCAGTAGTGGAGAAAAATCACTACTACACATCATCAGCACCGTCTACGGATACGATATGCAAGATGGTCTGGTCCTCATCGACGAACCAGAGCTGCATCTGCATCCACAGCTCCAGCAGTGCTGTATACAGCTCATCAACGACCTGAGCAAACAGCTCAAGATACAGTGGATCATAGCAACACACTCCCCTGCTATGGTCACACATGAGACCATCCATCACGTAGTGAGATGTTTTCGAGACCAAGGACATACCAACATCATCCAACCACAGACCAGACTCATGCAAGATGATGGGATGTTATTCCAGATGTTGAGATTTAGCAATGTCGCAAAGATCTTTTTTATCGATACCTTGATCATGGTAGAGGGTGATACGGACGAGTATTTTTTCTATCACCTCCTCGATCAATACAAAAAAGATCAACCACGATGAGCTCAGATAGAAAACTACGAAATCCTCAATATCAACGGTAAAGGAAGTTACAAAAAACGAAAAGGTTTTTTGAATAAATTTGGGATCAAAAGCGCCTATATCGGGGACCGAGACAACATCATGCAAGAAGTACATACCAATCGAGATCACGTCTATCATGGATTTCATAGCTATCTAAGAAAGCAGTGATGACCGATCCACATCAGCAAATCCAAAAAATATCAACATCTCATCGGATATATCAAGACAGAACTATCCAATCTGTATCAAGACATCATGGTCAAAATAGATAATCTCAAAAAAGCTGATATCTACATCCTCACTCAGTGAGATATCGAAGCGTATCTATGATTACGTGAGAAGGGCATAGAGCCTACCGTGAAGTTTTGCGAACACAGATTTGACCATCGGATGACCGATCCTGCATTTGAGTCCAAGAGAGCAGAACTGAGCAAGATTATGCAAAGAATATTTCAAAAGTAGTTGACAAAACAGATAGTAATTGTTACATATCACTACTGCGTTCATATCAACAGACACAATATCAAACAATACCCTTTATCCTATACCTACCGAGACAATGGAATTATCAGCTAATTACTCTGAAATAAACTCAAACATATCAAAACCAGAAACATTACAAGACATATCAAACGCTCTCATAGATAGTCGTGCGAAACCCTGAGAGTACAAAAAGAATTTCCAAAATTTAGATAAACTCATAGCATCTAAAAACCCAGAAACATCAGACAAAGATGATATTGAAAAAATCAAAACAAAAATAAACATCATCCTCAACCTCTATCATACAACTACCGAAGAAATAAACGAAACCGAAGAAGCAAAGAAAGAACGTGAGGCAGAAATAGCAAAT
>JBGTAD010000037.1:0-7224 GCA_041750055.1 Candidatus Absconditabacterales bacterium
AACTCTTTGAGTGAATACTAGTCACTCCGATAGATCCCACTACCCCATAATAAGCAACGGCTAGCACCTTACACTTATTTGGTTTGGACTGTTCCCCGTTCGCTCGTCGCTACTGAGGGAATCTCTTACGATTTCTTTTCCTCACGGTACTGAGATATTTCACTTCCCGTGGTTCCATCCAGATTGGTTCCGATTGCTCGGAAGGTTTACCCATTCGGACACCTACGACTATAACGGTTACTGGCACCTTATCGTAGCTTTTCGCAGCCAATCACGTCCTTCATCTGCTTTTTTACCCAAGGCATCCATTCTTGGCTCTTAAAAAACTTATCTTCTTCTAAAAACACAATAATTAAGACTGTTAATGATCTTGATTTACAAACAATAAATCACAATATAATATTTAGTATATCGCGATGTGTGTGCAACCCTTTCTGAATGTGAAAGAGGATATACATTATATCCCACCACAATGCAAGACTTTTTTATACTTTTTTTGTCACAAAACAAAACACACTAGAACAGATTCTTAAAACATTTATTTTTAGCCAGTTTTATACATACATATGACAGCCACTGACCTGTTTTATAACACACACGCACATCATTTTCACCAAACAAGACAAAAGCCACGACCAGAATACAACCTCATAACTAATACAATGCAATGATATCTAACAACATGTAACACAACAGATAGTATCAAAATTATCGATCTAGGATGTGGTTCATGAAGATTGTCAGATTTATTTCTTTCTTGAGATGATAATCATCCCATCAGTTATACTGGTGTCGACTCTGCCAAAGAGCTTATTAATATTGCGCAGCAGCAACATACATCACAACAGTTTGTTCATCAAGATATGATCAGTTATTTAGAGAATCTTCCACCTCAGTCCGTTGACATTGCAATATCACTAGCAAGCTTTCAACATCTCAGCAACAAAAAAGAAAGACAATATGCTCTCCAGCTCCTGTATCAAGCGCTCAAGTACGAAGGATTGCATATCAGTATCAATCGATCTCGATCTCATCGAATGATACGCAGACATCGACCAACGATTGCTAAAAGCTCTCTCAAAACCCTCGTCACAGCAGGAAACCATCCTATCAACGATCTCTATATCCCTCGAACTCATCACGACCAGACTGCTTATAGGTACTACCATATTTTTGGACTGCAAGAAATCATGAGACTGCATACCATGAGTGGATTCGTCATACAAGAATCAGGATACAGCAACAAACAAGGAAACCTGATACAAGATCGGCATCAAGCAAGAAACACTCGAATCGTAGCTAAGAAATCTATTACGAAAACGTAGTCGGACAGGCCAAAAGCCAGTCCCTACTTATTGCCTTCTACCTAAAATCCCGTCTGTAATTCCAACATCTTCGCATATCTTGTATTCAGATTCAATAATTCTTGATGTGTTCAAGATTCAGCAATTTGACCCTCTTCGATATACAAGATTCTATCCGCATGCTTAACAGTCTGGAGTCTATGAGCAATAATCACCACCGTCTTTCATACGAACAAGTTATTCAACGCAATCGTGACTTCTTCTTCGTTGAAACTATCAAGCGCTGATGTAGGCTCATCCAACAAGATAATTTCTGGGTTTTTGAGCATAATCTTCGCTATAGCGAGACGTTGTTTTTGTCATCCACTGAGACGAATTCCACGCTCTCCGATTTCCGTATCCAGTCATTTGGGCAGATCATAGACAAACTGACACTGCGCTTTCTTGAGGATTTCAGAAATTTCAGAATCTTCAGAGGTGTTCAGATTACCATGTATCTGGTCTTTCTGAATGTTCTGAACATTCGCCATTCAATATAATAGGTTCTGTCTGATTGTTCCATCAAACACACTAGGATCCTGAATCAAATAACCAATATGATGATAATAACTCAGCGGATTGACTGCTCGAATATCTTGCTCATCAATCAACACAGATCAAGACAATGGCTCCAAAAATCCTGCAATAATCTTCATAATGGTCGTCTTGCCTCAGCCACTAGGTCATACCAGCGCAATCTTCTGCCCAGGATACAAATCCAAACTCAAATCTGACAATACTGGTTTGTCTGTTTGATATCCAAACGTCACGTGATCCAGTCAGATTTTTCCTTGTTTATAGACGAATTGTTTGGACGAATGGAGATTCTTGATTTTAGGAGTCGTATCGAAGAACTCTCGCATCTTTTCTATTTGTATCATTTGTTCGTTATAATCTTCAAAAAAGTCTCCAATTTCCTGTACTTCTCATCTCAATCTAGAGGTATAAGCAAATAACAGAGTAATCATTCACAATCCAATCAATCAAGATTGGTAGCTCGTAATAGCCCAGTAAATACTTCATGCCAATACAAAAGTATACAGAAATCTAATCAAATCAAGACTCCAAAATTGAGCTAACGCAACCAATCAAGAAAGTCTGATAATCTGATGCATAAGACTTTTATAACGCCCCATTTCGTATCAGACTTTTTTATTTTGAAGAATTTCATGTTTGGACATCATCCGAAGAGCATAATATCTATTGGCTTCATCAGAATGATCCTTAATTTTTTGACGCAATGGTTTGATAGTCTTAGTTCAGTATATCGAAATAAGCGCACCTAAACTATAGAATATGAATCATCACACTCCTACTTCCCATCACAAAAACAATCACAATGATACAATAAGAGCTAAAGAAGTTATAAGAGATCTGATTGGTCGATTAATAATTTTGACAGAATATCTTCATCGTGTATCTAATCATCTAATCACAATACTCATCAATTTCCCAGTACCATATCTCTCGACTGCAGTCGGAGATAGATAGAAAAAGTGAGAAATATACTGATCATATAGATGGATTTGTAATTTTTTATCAAACCATTGACGATATGATCTATTCAAAAAATTGATGCAAACCCATCACACATGAATTCATACAATGATATATAACCATACTCGAACATCAGTCTTATTTTCAAAAGCAGATATAAGCATAGAAGTACTGTAGGGTATCAAAATATTGAGAGCAACAAAGAGTCCTGCAATAATCACGAATATCACAGTCGTCCACCACGGCATCAGACGTATAGGTTCTAAGAGACGGTATAATGGCATCAGCAAAAAAACAACAAATAAGATAAAAATGTGTAACAAAAAAATCGCCACAAACGTGAAGAGCCTCCACAAGAAATGAATATAATTGAGAATTTACCTAACAACACATAGGAATCCTCTCGAGAGGTTTGATATTGATTGCAACGCAACAAACAAACTCACAAAAAAACAATGATTCAATACTTATATACACAAATCAGGCCATAATACAAGATATTCTCATACATCCTGACATGGTAGGTTCCCAAAGACAGACGAAGACTCAACTATTTTAATAAAGAAGAAAAAATCTGACACGTCTATCGTCTGATAGTGGTCAGATTTCTCATGGTTTTTTTATCATGTTATAATGTTGTCATTTAGTCATTCTATCATCTCAGCATACTCTCGATCCATCATACAAACAACGGATGAGGATACTCTAATGACGAGCAAAACTCCGGATGAGCCTGTGTTGCAATAAAGAAGGAATGATCCTTGAGTTCTATATGCTCGACCAACATCTGATCAGGTGATACTCACGAGAATACAAGTCTAGCAGGATCCTGAGTCAAGATCTCATGATAGGCAGGATTGACTTCATATCTATGTCTATGTCTCTCGTAAATCACTGCATCCCCATCAGGAGACAATTTCTCTTTTCAGTATGTTTTATACAGTTGGTAGGTGTGACTATCCGGATGGAGTACAGCAGGATACGATCATAGCCTCATAGTGCCTCATTTGTCTGACACGCCTATCTGAGAAGACATGAGATCCACGACAGGATGGTGCGTATGAGAATCCAGCTCTGTCGAATGAGCATCTGTCAATCCACATACAAATCTAGCATATGCAATCACTGCTATCTGCAGCCCCAAACAGATACCTAGATATGATATCTCATGCTGCAGACAATATCAGGCTATACGGATCATCCCAGTCGTTCCTCTACTACCAAATCCGCCTGGCACTAGTACTCCTTGGATCTGATGATCATGCAGATACTGGGAAAAATCAGTTTCTCGTTGGGCGTGCTCATACTCGGTCGTATCGATTCGATGGACGACGACGTGAGTATGCAACAAGGCACCAGCATGTTTGATAGACTCGATCACACTCAGATAACAATCTTCGAATGACGTATATTTGCCAGCAATACCTACATGAATCTCGCGTGACGGAGCCAAGAGAGCTTGTACACGAGATGTCCGTACCGTGAGGTCTGCTTTAGTTTTTCTGGTAGGATACAGACGCTGGATGATAAGCTGATCTACTCACTGAGCATGGAGAGCCAGCGGCACACTATAGATACTCGGTTGGTCGAGATTCTCGATGATGTGATCTGCATCCACATCGCTGAATAACGCTAATTTCTGCTTGGTCTTGATATCCAACGGTTGATCTGTCCTACACATGATAATATCGGGGCTGATACCCAGCTCTCTGAGCTTGATGAGTGAGTGCTGGATTGCTTTGGTCTTATATTCACCAGAAAAAGGCAAATAAATCAACGGCGCAACATGCACACACAGCATATTATCCCTACCGATCTCATGACGCATCTGTCTCATCGCTTCTACGAAATGATACGCTTCGATATCCCCTATCGTGCCGCCAATCTCCAGAATACCAATATCATGCTCTCCTAGCGCACGACGGATCGTCGTCTTAATCTCATCGGTGATATGAGGGATGACTTGTACAGTCTGCCCAAGATACTCACCAGCACGTTCTTTGGTGATGACATTCAGATAGATCTTACCACTCGTGATACTATGGTCTTTGGTGAGCTGAGATCCTACGAACCTCTGATAATGCCCAAAATCCAAATCCGTCTCAGCCCCATCATCCGTCACAAATACCTCGCCATGCTCATACGGAGACATCGTACCCGCATCGACTTGGAGATACGGATCCATCTTGATCAGTCAGACACGATATCCATGAGCACGCAGGAGCATTCCCATACTAGCGGCAGTAATTCCTTTGCCAAGTCCTGAGACTACTCCACCTGTGACAAGAATAAGACGCATAAAAACGATATCAAAATAAATAAAAATCTGACACTCATACGCTCTCGCGAATCAATAGATTCCCTATGACCTAGATGCAAAGCAAGTGCTGTCCCTCCAGCAAGATGATATGGTCGGCTTTTTTGGAGAGTTTGAGAAACAATGCTTTGGTATCAGGGCGCAGACTATCAACGTAGTGCATGACGTTTGGTGGCAAAGAGAGATAAAATCCTACGTTCTCCTTCATCTAATTCCTTACCTCTTATCTTGAGAAATTGAGCAAGAATGGTAGGAGAGTACATTTTTATGATTGCTTTGAAATCGTCCAAATCGCCATATCTCACGACCTTGAAAATAGTCATCATAGGATGTTTTTCATGATCTATAGTTTTAAATTCTCGAAACAATTTAGGATTAATCATATTCGAGTATCAATGAGTAAAACAATTATTTCAAGTATACATATTTAGTATTACAAAACAACTCTCAGTCTAATACGCTCTCGCGAACAAAATTTTTTGTTAGTATTACTTTATGCGCAATATAGCAAAAATGATCAACCATATGGGTAAAAGTCATACAATAACAGAACAAATATATACTAGAAATCTATATAACGTTTGTTGTTCTTTATAATAACTATATATTATTTTTTGTATTTTATATCACATAATTACATACAATATATAAGGTATTCAGAATGTGAATATTCATATAACAAGAGACATTCCTTGAAGTCATGCAATAAAATTATATATACCACAGTTATAGGCATAATTCACATACATAGTACTGCCCCAATTACAAAAAAAATTTGAAACAAATAATCAGCTAGCAATATAAATACCCAACGCAATAATAATCGCCATATAGATATTCTTTTTGTATTCAGACGTTGTTTGTTGCATTCGAGTAGGAATATTAAACGACAAATATATTAACAAAATTCCTCATCATCACAAAACAGCTTGAAAAAGATGTCATGAAAATAATTGCAACAGCATTTCTTGTTCCATACGATGTTAAACAAAAAAGTAAAGAAAAATTTCGTAAGAAATCTGACACTAATACGCTCTCGCAAACAACACTCTTCCCTTACTTGGTTTGCCTGTTTTGATACATAGTCAGCTTTCTCCTTTCCCCTTTCCATCTTCCCCTCCCATCGGTATACACCTAATCGTTGCCTTCGTTTCTTCTTTGATCAAGACTTCAGTCTCGGTGGTGCCGTCTCGATGCGCGAGGATAAATTTGCCTGCATCGAGTGCCGCGACGAAGTCGTCTCGAGTATCGACACTGACGGTGTTTGCTTCACGGAAGACTTTGTTTTTGGCTAATAATCCAGACTGCATCTCGTGTAAGGTACGATGACAGTAGTCTGCTAATTCTTGGATCTTCACGCTCTCTTTGGTATCCAAATCTCTACGGTAGACTTCCACGACGCCGTTGGACATATCACGAGCTCCGACCGCGACACGCAGTGGTACTCCTTGCAGTTCGTACTGATTTGCTTTTCGTCACATACTTTTTTCTAGATCTTCATCCATTTTGACGACGAGCGGACGAGCGAATGAGAGAGAAAATGGTTTGTGAACATTGAGACTTTCACGATACTGTGATCGATAGACTGACCCATGATGGACAGTGTGATTATCTTGCAACAGTGACTCGACGGCATCATAAGACACTCGCAAGATATCATGAAGTTGTTGTTCATGTTCTGAGATAGGTTTTTGATCTAATGAGTTCAATTGTACGACAAAACAACGTTGTTCACTACGATAGTTATATTTTCCATCATCTCATACGTTGATCCAGTGATGTTCAGTTCCTATTTGATGAGTATGTTTGATATCTCGATATCCTGTTTCTTCCAATAACTCTCTTGTAAGTCATTGTATCCATGATTCACCATCATCCACCCCTCATCCAAACAATACATGCAGTTTGCTTGTCCCTTTGGTATATAGGATCATATACGAATCTTGTGTAGGATGTTTCACGATTCAGATTGCTCTTTTTCTTGATTGCATAGGAAGAGATGCATCTGGCGAGTGTGTTTCTGATATATGAGATACGATAGCATTGTTATCAGACCCTATCCCAAAA
>JBGTAD010000038.1:0-1878 GCA_041750055.1 Candidatus Absconditabacterales bacterium
ATCAAAGAAATGACAAACGATAACCTATAGACTGTCCTGTAAAGCAAATTCTTGTCTTATTCTTTCTAGATCATTATCATTATAACCAGATATACCTGATTTCAGGTTCGGATTCGTATTTGTAGTTTGATTTGTAGGTAATGTATTAAAATTGCGAATCAATGCTGCTTCAGCAGAAGTACTGATATCCAGTCTATTTGATGGCAAGGTCTTTCATCATACTCATCATACTCATCATGTACCTACATTAGCTTGGACACTCGTATAAGAATATCCGGTTAGATTTATGGATCTCATGTTTGGCTGGAGGATGTTTTGAAAGATACTATTGGCTGCTCATCATTGCTGTTTAGATGTGACCAGTGTATTCTGTTCTTCTGTTCTGGCATTTCTTGGCATTTTTACAATTCTTTGAAATTCTTTAGGCAACAATAATTGCTTGGTTGCGTATCATTTGATACCTGAAGCATTATCTTTATAAATCATGGATTCATCTGCACCAAAAATATTTTTGATAAAATCATCATCAATCAAAGGAGGATCCATATCCAATGCTTTCTTAGTCAGTGCTGTGAACGAACTGATAGCATCTGTCATCTCCGATGGAAGAGAGCCTTTATGTTTTTGTTTGGCTTGTTGCATGAAAATCGTATCCATAATATTGTTTCTCAGTGTCTGTCGTTCTGCAGATCTATCTCTTAGTTGACGATAATATGCCAATCCATGAGCATAGGTAGCAAAATCATTAGTCATAGCGCTGCAAGTATCTTTGAATCTACTAAACAAATACTGGTATACTTCTTTGGTAGGGTTTTGTAATGCAGCATCGAAGTTTTTTTTCATATTCGTGAGATATTCTTGGGCCATTTGGGTTTTTTTGCTGGATGAGGGATCTTTGTATCAGCCATTACCATCCAGCTCTATGAGACCAGACGCTGATCCATTTGCGATACTCAGCGGAGCGTATCTGGAGATATGTTTATTCTCGATCTCTGTCGAGTCTTTTTTACCAAATTGCATGATACACTCCTCGAGTTCTTTGACCATCTGGAGCTCATCAGGTTCAGGTTTTAATAATGAGTCTGTCTCGGTAGGGATCTTAGGATTTTTGGCTACGTTGATGATATTCTTGGGTTGATCCAGATTCCTCAGACACATGAAATTCGACACATGCTCTCCGGCAGTCTGCGTCTTGCCATTAGCATCTATTGACGATAGCCATCGCGACTTAAATCTCGCAAAAAACCCATCTTTTTCTTTGAAATCTTTCATCGTACTCATACGATACCCAAAATTATCAAAGTCACCAATATTATATCTCAGTGCATTGCTAAAGTTACCAGTGCTCGATCATTTGGTGATATAATCCAGCATCGTCGATATCTTGCGACGCTGTTCGATGTCTTCTCGTCGATTCGCGATAGGCAGTCCGCATCTTCTACATAGCTCTCATAGTGTGGATTTATTCTGAGCACTCAGCTCGTGCTCTGCTAGACCCGATAGCATCAATGCGACCATACACATCTGGAATTTGCGTATTTCGTCGTCTGTCACCATGATAGCAGCCATAGCTTTCAGAGAGGTGATACATTCTGCCGTCTTACCTTTGCCGATTTCTTCTGAGAAAAATCCATTCATGACTTGTGCAAAAGTTTTTCATTTTTTCTTGTCTAGATTATCCTGAGAAAGTGCTTTGGGAGAATTGAACCAATTCTCCATCCCATCATTCAAAGCTCCAGAGAGCTTCTTAGAATATTTGTACTGGAGACTCTTGGCGATACTGCCTTTTTCATCTTTGTTATCATACTCCAGATCGCCATTGAGAGCATCGATGATGTATTGGAGCTCAGCTTTCATCACATCATTTTGTAGTTTGGT
>JBGTAD010000039.1:0-7578 GCA_041750055.1 Candidatus Absconditabacterales bacterium
ATCGAACCCGTCCCATTATCACTCCCCCAACAAACCAAGGACAAGAAAAACCTGACCGAAGTCACGATCAGGCTACATTTGTTGACAGGGCGTACACACCAGATCAGATACCATCTCAGTCATCATGGCTGTCCCATCATCGGAGACTATCTGTATGGATGAGGAGATCGTGAGCCTCTCGCACTATGCGCGTACAGACTCGCATTCGTCGACCCTGATGGCATGAGACAAGAATTTGTACAGGAGAAAACATCCTAGTTGCTCGAAATTCGTCCTTTTTTGCTAACTGTTATGGATGAGAGTATTGTTAGCATATTTTTCAAGTTTTTGACATCTTTGTTCTTTGGTTACTAAACGCTTCACAGTAGGATCCTTTGGGGCCAACCTATACATAGCTTGAGTAAATATTCATAATTCTTTAGATTGGATTTCATCGAGTACATTTTCTTGTAGATCTAATAGCATTTTTCAAAAATCAATTCGTGGTTTGTTTATTTTGCCAGGTGTTTGTCTGGTATTTCAAATAAAGATAGTATCAAGTCAATCTTTTAGCATTTTTCAACTCGTTAATTTCAAACTATTATTTGATGCGTCTTCTAGATGTGTCTGGAAACTATTGAATAATTCATATATCTGATCAAAAATAGTAGAATCAGATTGGGCTGTTACACACTCCTCATCCTCTTTGCTAGATTCTCATACGACAAACATACCGGCACGAGCATTTTTTCGACTATCGATCTTCATTGATAAGACATCTTGCAAATCCTGTATAATATCTCAAACTGCAAGATTAATACTAATCTCCTCTATGACATCTTTCGATCCTGTTTGGTTTTTCTTATTGATCAACGTATTCAATTCACTTGTATGATCTTTAAGCTTGGAGACAGCATCAGCAAGAGTTGCTGGTTTAGCTGATGTATTTGATTTGATTGATTTGGACATATATGATATCATGAGTATCAATGACTAAAATAAAGATAGTGTTAGTATCTAAGGTCATTATGAAATGTTTTGTATGTGTGTTTATGTTTTTTTGCTCTGCATATTGCTCTGCATACATATTTCAAATTGTTGGAGTCTTTTTTCTTTATTTTTGAGTCGTTTTGCTTCGGTCTGTTTGTTATCCCTTCAGCATCACTGTGAAGATGGCAACAATGACAATATGTCATATATTCACTTCGTGAATACATACAGCTCTTTCCATTGCTTCGCACTAAGAGTATAAGAAAGAAGTTTTGCTTCATGAGCATTACTTCAAAATCCAATGGGATGATTTTCGTCAAGAGTGAGCGGCAAAATTTTATTCTCTAATCATCATGAGATGAGATTCCAACGAGCATGATCACTCATATCTATGTCTTTTGTTTTATCTGGATCTGCCTGAAAACTAGTGAATAATACGTATATCTGATTAAAAACAGTAGAATCAGATACGTCTATCACACACTCCTCATCCTCGCTAGATTCTCATACGATAAACATATCGGCACGAGCATTATTTCGACTATCAATCTTCATTGATAAGATATATTGCAAATCCAGTATAATATCTCAAATTGCAAGATTGATACCAACCTCTCCCAGGACATCTTTCGATCCTGTTTGGTTTATCTTATTGATCAACGCATTATTCAATTCACTTGTATGATCTTTAAGCTTGGTGACAGCATCAGTAAGAGTTGCTACTTTGGCTGATGTATTTGATTTGTTTGGGTTGGACATATGATATGATGAGTATCAAGGACTAAAATACAGATAGTGTTGGTATCTAAGTAGGGTATGGATGGCAATATATGACTAAGATATTTGAATATTATGCTTTGACAAAAAGAGCCTCAATCAATCCGCTTGGCTGGAACGATCACCGCCTTTATCAGTCATATGAGTCGTCAGAGCAACGAGAAACTCCTTTTCGTTATCATTTATTTTATCATCAAACAGTTGATCAGATACTATTTATTTCATTTCATCTAATCGGTTAGGTTTTTTTCTCTCAAGAGTTTTCCGGTTTCCCCAATGTTTATTGATAGCCACTACCCAACAAACATATAATAAAAATATATAATCCTGCTAGCTTAGGTTTGTGAGTTCTTCTTTTAATGACTTCAAAAGATTTTTATTGTGAGGACTTACTGGCATCGAGGACAATTTGTCAACAATTTTTCTGATCCCAAGTATTATTGGCAATTTTGCAATAAAGTCGTCATTCAAGATGGCATCGTTATAATACGCTCACAATCATTCAACAAAATTACTAATTGACTGATTCTCTTTGTCATCAATTTTACCATCCATCATAAATGATCCAAAAATACACTCAGCAATAACATCAGTAGTAACCGAACTCAATATAGGAAGGTATCTATCCTCAAAATCCTGCCACCCTTTAATTTTAACAAAGCCTACCAAGTCCAATAATTCACCTAATGCATTAATTTTTGGATATGTTTGTACAATTTGTTGGTACAAGACAAGCACTTTTATCAATTCTTGATCATTAATCCATTCTTGATCATAATCCATAGTCAATACAGTCAAAATTTCTTTTTTAGCTTTTTTATAACCATATAATTGGCCTTCTATTTCTTCCTTTATTTGTTGCAAGCTTTCTTCGTCTAAATGATTAATATTCATACAATAACCAATAAATAAGATAAAAATGTAAGAAAATGGATGTGAGCCTTACTTATTTTTTGTTATATATTTATTGGTTATTTATTTTTATTAGATATGATGTATCCTGACATCTGTTATTTCATATATATATGCACTTTAACACACAATATCAATACCAAAAACCTCATAATAGATATAAACAGGCTACCCCATGAGATTTGTATTATAGATTGAAATCTTAGTGCTTTTTGAGTGAAGTGAGGTCAGATTTTTTTGTTTGATATGTATATTATGTTATGATTAGCTTCATCCCGACACCTATTGGCAATCTATGAGATATCACCGTCAGATCGCTCGATCTCCTCAAGAATCTCCAGTATCTGGTATGCGAAGATCCTAGTAGTACGCGCAAACTCCTCAGGCATTATGAAGTCGAGCTCTCGGGCAAGAAATTCCTAAGACTGACCTCATTCACGACTGATAGACAGATGATGGAATTGGTGCAACTAGGCAGACAGCAAGAAATAGGAGTCGTCAGTGACGCTGGGACTCCGGGGCTGAGTGATCCTGGTAAATGACTGATCAAACTGTGTCGAGAGCATCAGATACCTTTTAGCGTGCTACCATGAGCCAACGCTCTCACACCGACTACAGTAGCGATGCCGTGTGATACGTCAGAGTTTGTATTTATTGGATTTTTGCCCAAAAAAAAAGGAAAGCAGACCGCTCTCCAGTCTATCATCCAATCATCTGTACCTGTGATCTTGTACGAATCGGTGCATAGAGTCCTCAAGACCTGCGAAGAACTCAAACGTCTGGGGTATATACACAATATTTTCATCGCTCGTGAACTGAGCAAACTACACGAACAATATGCTGCATGATCCATCGACGACATCATCACACGCCTCCAGGACGGCTCTATTCCTCTCAAAGGGGAGTTTGTGATGGGATGCTATCATTAGTAGTCTCTCCCAACGCTATTTTTATCAGATCAGCTATTGCTTCCTCCAAAGTCATTTCTGACTGACATAAGTTTTGATACTTTTTACAATATGTGCCCCAAGTACAAGGCATCTCAGTTCATGATACTTGTATTTGTCTGTTAGGCCTCGGAGAATATTGTTTCATGACTTTAATATAGTCCTTCATTCCTTTATCTCCAATATTAATATTAGGATTCATGTCGCGAACCAATTGCGTTAGGTCCTTTTTGATATTTTCTGGTCTAAAATGCTCTTGTGTTAATTCCATAGCTTTTTTGCGATGCAGTGTTTCTATCACCTTTGTTTTAAATTCAAACTCACACAAGACACTAAAATCTTTACTCCTAAACGCATCCATTCAGTTCATGATAACATATACAATTCAAGAATTAATCATATGGTCTCCTCAAAGATTCTTATTTTGTAGTAGTATCGTTTTTATCTCATCAATCTGTGACTTCGACGTTCTTGGATCATTGAATAGATGAAACCATTCATTTTTACATTTACTCACTATATCCATAATTTTATCATAAGTTTCTTTAAGATCCTCAGATGAAGTATGAGGACTCTTTAATTTATTTTGTAATGCTTTATGCAAAGAATCTACCGTTTTTTTTAGATGAACACGGGTGATTACTGTAGTATCTTCAGATAGATTAAGGTAATTCATTGCTATAGGAGCTATATATAAATCAATCTAGCAGACACATCACATAAGGAACTTCTGCAGACATGTTTATATATCTAATACGCATATCATTTCAACCAAAAATTCCTCACATTCAATACGTTTTTGATGAGAATATATGCGTTTTATGGATTGAGACTACAGCATTATGAGATGCCAAACGCTCCCATACCGTGTAGCTGCATAGGATCAGATAATGGTAGTGTCAACAGGTTGGTAGTACCAACATAGCTACACGTACTCACGATATCTCCCAAGACTTTGTAGGTAGTAGTACGATCAGTCCAGGGCTCATGACGCATCGTATCTGTGAGAAACTGCACGAATACGCTATTGGGTCCTGATCCTGGATTGAATACCACACACAGATCAGGAAGTCTATGCTTGGCGACGATATATGCTAGCGTACCTCACAATGAATGTCAACAGACCCAGATCTGATAGGTGTCGAACAATGCTTTGACTTGGTCATAGATCCATCGTGACTGACTGACTCTAGGATCGATACTATTCACTCCCATCATGATCTGCATATCACTCAACAGATCCCCCATCGTAGAGATGACCGTACCTCTGTACCCAATGATCGCCGTCTGGCGCTGATGATTGACATATACGATGGATCAAGTAGTAGTCAATCATGGTACGAGTTGTCGATCTTGATAGACTGCAGGCAGCGTAGCAAGATCTTGGTATGCCATCGTGGATATATGCGCACACAGCTCATGATCAGCAGGCATCTGGATGTGATCTTGAGGAGTCTGATGAAACAACACCCCAAACTGATGACTAAATTGCTCAAACAATCCTCACCACTGTGATACAGTACCACTGACCATCTGATATCCTGGAGACAACTTGATCGTGTCGATCCGCGTAGAGGACTGTGCCAGCACAGCAGTGGGAACAGGAGTCGATACCATAGATACCTGATCATGAGAGACAAGAGGTGCTGTGATAGGCACTGGGGAGACTAGAGTCTGTGATGACTGAGAGAGCTGATCGTCCATAGAGAGAATAACTGAGAGAATAATGTAAAGCATACAACTAAGAAAATTTGAACGTAGTGAAATCCGCCGAGGCGGACGACCTATGCAACGCCGGGACTTACTCATCCCTGAGAAGGAATTGTAGGAGAAGGAACCAGGAGAGCATGATTCGTGATGATGATATTCAATGCGACAACATGCTCTTCGAAACTCGTCAGCCACTGTGAGTCGCTAGGCTCATGAGACGAACTATTGAGCAGTGCTTTCCATCGAGACTGAGAGGTCTGGGATTGTATCGGAGAAATATATCGTATCGTACCGTTGGGATTGATGATGATACTATGTTCTCAGGTCAGATTTGCATCTAGTATTGCTTTGATCAGAGACGACTTACTTAGGATCATATCAGTATCTTGCTGGAGAGAGATATCGTAGGATCATCGTTGTTTCTTGGTGGCAGTGACAATCGATCGTAGATAGATGATCATCCTATACCCAAAATACCCCATCACAACCAGTAGTCCTATCATATTGATCCATCACAAAATCGTCGAGATCGTGGTAGGGAGCAAGAGAAGCAAGAGGTTGAATATCACAAATGGGATCCAAGGTACCTGACCAGCCAGAGCGACCAATGATCACAACAGACCTGGGCCACCACCCGTATACTTCATCTGAATAACGCGTCATGGAGATCATAACGTAGTCGCGTAGGTTCGCTGAGTACACCGTAGTGATGTGGTGATCACATGCTGACTATTGTAACACACGATACCCGCCGTAGACAATACCTGCTGAGCGATCACAGGGCGTAGCGATAGAGCAATATGTGTATCGATCGTCAAGACTTCTACCAGTCACTGGCTGACGAGTTGGTCACGACTTCGTGGAGTATATTTCATCGACAAAGACCCCGCTCGTCATTGTGCGATACGACCGGAGTTCATGATAGATGCTAGGATGCTAGGATGCAGTACTCATGCCATACATCCAGTATAGTCAGAGTTTGTTTTTTTGCAAAGTTTAGAATATGATTTGTCACAAAAAAGTATGTTACAGTAACTTTTACTTCTTTCTAGCTGGAATGAGTTCAAATTCGTTCGGATCACTATAACTAAGTTTAGCAGCTTTGATTACTCTATTTTGAAATTCAATAAGGTTTTTTGTTATCTCAGGATCTTCTGGAAAAATCTCATTATATATATCAGTGACATAGCCTACTATTCAATAAGCTAAATCTTTTTTAGATACTTTACGAGTAGGATCTATCTTAAACATGGTTTGTAACAATACAGATGCTGTTTTCTTGGATTCTAAAGCCGCTTTCATTATTTCTTCTCATCATTCCTCCGGAGTCAATCAATAGATCAAACTCAAGTTTTCTTTGATCTGATTGAGTATTCTTTGTTTTTCATCAAACTGCTCTCCTGATTCAAGATCACTCAGAGGTAATAAAATTTTACCAATAACTTGCTCTTCAGTAGTTGGAGTTTTGTTGATAGATGACATTTGTAATATGGTTAAAAAACGAATGTACAATAATGAATGATGCTGAGATATTATTCTATAGATGTCGCCTTCCGAATTTCTATTAATTCTTGGACATCTTCGATATTTTGAGGATTTTGAGGATTTTTTTCATCATCCAATATTCTTTGTAAAAAGAATTGAATCAGGCCTTTATTTATGTTGATTTCCACTGCTTTATCTTCAAGAATTGCAGGATTTTCTTGATTTAATGATTTCACTAATTCATCATTAATCTTTTCCAAGTAGAATCTCACGTTAGTAATAACTGTATTAATATATCCATACCTGGTTGGAATCTGAGGAGATAGATTAAGATTTTGAATATTTTTATCATTATTTACTGACTCCCATAGACTCTGTAAGTGTTGTATGGTGTGTTCATCAATAGAATCAAGCGACATACTTTTAACCTCTTCATGCTTCTGATTATTATCACGATAATCTTCCTCAGAAGAAAAATATCATGGCGTATTCAAAGCTTTCTTTGTTTGTAACAATCATCTAATATATTCTATATTACTATATCAATCACCAAATTCAGCAGAAGAATTGTTAGACATTGTTCAAACAGACAAGAAACAAAGATTATTATTATAATAGCACGACAAAAAATACTGATATCAGAGTTAAAAATCAATACATTATTTTAGTTTTTTGTGATATGATGTGTGATACTACTCTGTCGTCACACCATCGAAGTCTGCTTCACGAGATTCGGCATCAGATTTGGTGGTCCTGACGATGCCGTCTTGGTGATGTG
>JBGTAD010000040.1:0-6561 GCA_041750055.1 Candidatus Absconditabacterales bacterium
CTAACTATCTCAAGACGAATAAACATATGTACGCTATTTTATAATACAAAAACATCATGTCTTCAGAACTTCTTCAAGATGAAACACTTGCTCATAAATTCATCCGTAGAGGCTTTTGGGGATATTTTTTTATGCTCTTCATTGCACCGACGGGATATATCGTGAGATTGTTGGTCACGAATACCATCAGTATCGAAGAGGTAGGTGTTTTATACTCCATCATCGGATTCGTATGACTACTTTCTACCTACAACGACCTATGACTGACAGAAGCCTTACAGTATTTCGTACCCAAATATCGGCTCGAAAAAAAATACGATAATTTGTCAACTATCTTCTGGCTCACGATGATCGCACAGATCATCTCTAGTATCGTTGTATGATGAGCCATGCGATATGCTTCAGATCGATTAGCACTTCATTATTTCCAGACACCTATCGCCTCACAGATTATCCAGATCTATGCGTTCTATTTCCTTTTTATCAATATCAGCCAATCATTAGGATCTCTACTACAGGCATTTCAAGATACCTTCACCTGACAACTTCTAGAGTTTTGTAGAAATCTGATCCTTATCATTGCCATCTGATCACTACGATGATCTGATTTACTCACTACCGGTACCTTTAGTCTCTCACAGCTATGAGCACAGGCATGAGTCACGATACTCAGTCGGATCGCCATACGGATATCATACGGATATGTGATCAAAGCATGAACATTCAAACGAGACAAAAACCTCATCTACAAACAATTCAGCTACGCAGCATGGATTTTTTTATGACTCAATATCATCGTATTATTCGGACAAGTAGACCTACAGATGATCTTGCGATTTCTCTGACCAGCTCAAGCTGGAATCTATACTACCTATCAGAGTCTATACTCGTTACCAATCATCCTCATAGGTCCGATTTATAACCTAATCTTTTCTAGTACTACAGAGCTTCATACCAAACAACATACAGAAAAAATCTGAAACTATTTACGTTTTATGTGTCAGTATTTGTTATTGTTTTGAATGGTACTAGGAGGATTGTTCGCTTCGTGTGGTCCCATCATCGCACAGATATTATTTGGCGGGGCTTTTATGGATAGTGGTAGACTCTTGGCTCTCAGCAGCATGTTCGTACCTATCAGCATCTTGTTGGGATATATCAATCTGGTCGTAGGAGGTATATGATGAGCAAAATACAGAGGCGTCATCTTCGGGATTGCTCTGGTCGTGAATATAGTAGCCAACATACTCCTCATACCTATACGATGAACATACGGTGCAGTGATCGCTACAGGATGAGCACGAATCACAATGGCAATACTACTCCTGAGATATGTATACCAGCGTCATCCTTTTGGTATAGATCGATTTCTCATCACCAAAAACGCTATCCTCGTCATAATACTCAGTTATCTCATCTACTATATCCATACCACATACCATATTTTCACGATATCTGGATCACATAGAGCATCAAATTTACGAATAATGTCACTGATAAGCCTTGTATATCTGATAATAATTAGCCTATTCAATTACTCAATCATCCTTGAATTATGGCGTCAAGTCCGTATGAGTATGAAAACACAATAGAGAAAAACAAAACACAAAAAACCTGGTTTTATTATCATAGTATGCTCACGTGTATCTCATGGCATTTAATTTCCAACCCACAAGCATCCTAGACGCTATGCTGATCACAAACACGGTCTTTGGTGACGAGAGAGGTTTCTTCATGGAAACGTACCATCGCGAAAGCTTTGCAGAAGGATGAATCAAAGCAACATTCGTACAAGACAATCACAGCAAATCAAAAAAATGAGTCTTGAGATGACTACATTTCCAAACACAGCATACTCAAGCCAAACTCGTCAGAGTAGTAAGCTGAGCAATATTAGATATTGTAGTCGACTGCAGAACGCAATCCCCTAGCTATGGACAGCATATCATAGTTGAATTGAATGAAACAAATAAACAACAACTCTTTGTTCCCAAAGGATGTGCGCACGGATTTGTCACACTCGTAGACGACACAGAGTTTCTGTATAAATGCGATGATGTCTATGCACTACAGTTTGACTCTGGGATACACTATGCAGACCCTGATATCGGAATAGATCGGTCTAGTATCATGACGACATATGATCTCACAGACTTGATAATATCACCAAAAGATCAACAGCTCCAAAGTTTTGAACAATACAACGGATCGCCAGCTTTTTAGTGTTTCAATCAAAACGATGGCTATTCTCATCACATGAGCACATGGTATGCTCTGATCGACATTTCGTCAGGTTGGTCTCCTCGAACAATCCTGATATACCGTCATCTATGCAGACCACGACATGCTCGATATCAGTGACCTAGGTGAGTGTCAGATTTTTTTTCACGATAATACTATCCAGACCATTATCAACTGTGCTGCCTATACCAATGTCGAACAAGCTGAAGACGAATGAAAAATGGCAAATTATATCGTCAATACCCTCTGACCAACCAATTTGGCAATTTGTGCAAAACAGCACACCATTCACCTCGTACATATCAGTACCGATTATGTCTTTGATGGATCGCGTGTGGACGGAAACAACGAAAACGATACGTGCTGACCTCTCAATCAATACGGATATGCAAAACGGCTGGGGGAAGAAAACATCTTACGTATCTGTGGCGAACTGGGAACGATCGTGAGGACAAGTTGGCTATACTGAGGAGGGGAAAATCACAAGAATTTCGTCAATACGATGATGATGCTCTGACAGAGTAAACCAGAGCTTCGTGTCATCGCTGATCAACGATGAGCTCCGACCTATACCAATGATCTCGTGGATGCAATAATGCATTTGATCTCTACAGATGACCGTGGTCAGTCTATTTATCATTTTTGTAATCAAACGCCTGAATGATGAATCACTTGGTATGATTTTGCATACAAAATATTTTCACTGACGGGCAATGCGATTCCTGTGCATCCAATCTCAAGTTCTGACTACCCAACCAAAGCTCTTCGCCCACGTCATAGTCATTTGATCAATAATAGTGAAGTGATATTGAGATCCTGGGAAGAGGCGTTAGAAGAATATATAAAGAAAAACACAAAATAACTTGACTTTTGAGAATATTTTCTTATATGTGTTGTATTATATAAAAATATACGACCATTTTTTTATTATTTACCAAATAACACTATGAAACTAAATAATATCCCAACAAATTGACCATCAGGACATGCAATATGTTCAGAGATTGAAAAAGAATTAAATCGTTCAATAATGAAAAACGATTTAGACCTAGCCTATAAAATCTCCGAAGAAATTTGAGAAAAACCTGAATACTCATCACGAGAGAAGTGAGTAATAGGATTTTCTTTAATATGAGGACAAAATGAACTAATTCAAAAAATTATCAAGAATAAAAAAGAGATACTATGATTTTTATCCTATATTGATAGTAAGTTAAATGAAACTCTTTCTAGTGATTTTTCATCATATCTAGATTCACTTGAAATACAGAACATTACAAAACAACAAAGAGAGTGAAATGTTTTAGCAATTTGGAGCACCATTAGGAGAGCAATAGATGCTTATGAAATGAACACATATAATCTTAACAAAAAAACGTTTCATGCACCATCTTACAATTTTCTTGAAGATAAATACAACGCAATAAGTGATGAAATAGGCGTTATAAAAAAAGATATAGTAGAAAAACTACATTGTCAATTAATTTCACCACAAATAGCTTATGTCTCAGATAAAATACAGTATGCCCCTTTACCAGATAAGACAGGATATCGAGCACTCTTAAGAGAAAACATTATTAATGATATTAAACAAGATGGTGAAAAATATACAGAAGCATTAGAATTGCTCTTCACAACAGTATCTCGTATGGAGATTCGCAAACGAGAAACTGAATGAGGAGTATTAGATACATGATATCTTAGCAAGTTAACAGATTTGTTTATTAAAGTTGAAGTTGATGGAGAATTTTGATCATTCATAAACAAAACTCCGGAATTAAAGATGATAACGGTTAAAAAATGATATAATTTTGCATTAAGTTATGCTTTGAATCAGAAAGTAAAAAACAAAGAGATAGAAATTAAATATAAAGACTAAAGAGTTCTTCAAAAAATCTTGAATTATTCCTAATTAATCCATTCCCCACACTACCGTCAGTGGGGATTTTTTTGTATTGTTTTTTTTTACAAAAAATATATACCTCAATACGTTTAAAACCTTTTATATGTTCTTACTCATATGCAACAGACCATTCTCGTCACAGGGTGATGCTGATTTATTGGATCTAACTTCCTCAATCGCTACGTCACTCGCCATCCTGAGATCCATCGAATCAACCTAGACGCACTGACATATGCAGGTAAAAAAGAAAACATCAATACTGACACCCAATCCAGTCAGAATTATAGTTTTTTGGAGTGTGATATTCGCAATCCAGAACCACTCAAAACAGTCTATCAAACACACAATATTACAGATTGTATCCATTTTGCAGCAGAAAGTCATGTAGACAACTCAATCAAAAATCCGAACATCTTCCTCGAGACCAATATCTTGGGGACAGCCAATCTACTCAACTGTCACAAAGAATTTGGGTGTCAGAGATTTCACTACATATCGACAGACGAAGTCTATGGAGACCTACCACTCGATCGTCCAGACCTCAAATTTACTGGAAACACACCGCTATACCCGCATTCTCCCTATTCAACGTCCAAAGCTGGCGGTGATATGCTAGTCCAAGCCTATGGCAAGACATACGGGATTGATTATACTATTTCTCGCTGTAGCAACAACTACTGACCCAATCAAGACATCGAAAAGCTCATTCCTCGCTGTATTACTCTCTTGCAATCCAACCAAAAAATCCAAATCTATGGCAAAGGAGAAAATATCAGAGATCGGATCCATGTCGATAATCATAACGATGGTGTATGGAAGATCTTTAGCGCAGCTACAGCTGGATCTATCTATAATCTATGAGGTGATAGTGAGAAAACGAACAATGAAATTGCGCATATCCTGTGTAAGCTCATGGACAAAAATCCTACAGATCGGATCGAGTACGTCACCGATAGACCAGGTCATGATAGAAGATACGCGATAGATTATCACAAGACTACACAGGACTTGGGATGGGAACCAAACATATCGTTTGAAGAAGGAATAAAAGAAACAGTGAGATGGTATATGACTTAAATAAAAGTTGATTAATGCGGCAGACAATTTTTTATTTGCTTTGTATCTATGACATTATGAAAGGTATTATTCTCGCTTGATGATCTGGTACACGCCTGTATCCACTCACGATTGCCGTCAGTAAGCAACTCATGCCAATCTATGACAAACCTATGATCTACTACCCACTCTCCACACTCATGATGGCAGGTATTCGCGAGATTCTCATCATCTCGACGCCTCACGATATGCCAGGATTTCAAAAGCTTCTAGGAGATGGGACTCAGATTGGTTGTTCACTCTCCTATGCGATCCAACCTAGTCCTGATGGACTAGCACAGGCATTTATTATTGGGTCAGATTTTATCTGAAATGATAGTGTTGCATTGATCTTATGAGATAATATTTTCCATGGTGCAGATCTAGAAGACACATTACAACAAATCCCCTCTGACTTGGATGGCGGGATGATCTTTGCGTATCAAGTCAGCGATCCGGAGAGATATGGAGTCGTTGAATTTGATGATCAGATGAAAGCACTCAGCATCGAAGAAAAACCACTCAAGCCCAAAAGCTCATACGCAGTACCAGGACTGTATTTTTATGATAACCACGTAGTGAAAATTGCTCAATGAGTCAAGCCATCTGCGAGAGGAGAGCTTGAAATCACTGAGGTAAATAATTGTTATCTCTCTGAGCAAAAATTACAAGTATCCTTACTTAGCAGATGAACAGCTCGATTAGATACAGGAACCTTTGAATCTCTCATGCAAGCGAGTAATTATGTCCACACACTCCAAGCAAGACAAGGAGTTAAAATCTGATGTATCGAAGAAATCGCGTGGAGAAACCAATGGATATCTACTGACCAACTCCTCGTACAAGCAGAGAAATTAAAAAAAAGCGGATATGGTGAGTATTTGAAGAAGTTAATAGGATAATAATGAGACAGCAAATCATTTTTTTATAAAAAAATAATAATCATTTTATTTAGTATACAATAAGTACATATGAAAAAAGCTCTCATTACAGGAATTACTTGACAAGATGGTTCATATCTTGCAGAATTTTTATTAGAAAAATGATATGAAGTTCATGGAATCAAGAGAAGAACTTCTTTGATTAATACATCTAGAATAGACCATCTATATCATAATATCAAAGATAAAGATAATAAGTTTTTTCTCCATCACTGAGATATGACAGATAGTGTATCATTAGTCAAAATAATATCTGCTGTAAAGCCTGATGAGATCTATAACTTAGCAGCTCAGTCACATGTTCAAGTATCTTTCGAAGTACCAGAATATACAGCTAACTCTGACGCAATAGGCGTATTGAGATTATTAGAAGCAATTAGA
>JBGTAD010000041.1:0-2747 GCA_041750055.1 Candidatus Absconditabacterales bacterium
CTCACAATCGAAACAGTAGTTATAATAAGGGCAAATGAGCTTGACACCAACTTTTGAATGTGTATAGACTATCAAATATACGGATTGAAAACAATACATCTTTACATTTTGTAAACTATCATCTAAACATGAATTTTAACATCAAAATGGACGACAAAAAAATCAAAGTAAACATAGAAGATTCTAACCTCAGAGACATTCTCAAGTACTGCAAACCAAAAGAACAACTCGTACTTCTCAAAAAATTCGGACTTATCAATGGAATCGAAGTACCGCTCCAAAGAATATGAAAGGATTATAATCTCACAAGAGAGAGAGTCAGACAGATAGAAAGTCAAGCACTGATGAGATTCAGAAGATTGATGGTAGGTAATGATGCGTACCTCAAGATTATCGAAGAAGCAAAAAAGATCCTCCAAGCTGCTGGATGAATACTTGACGAAGCAACACTGATCGCGAAGCTTGTAAACAAACAAATATCTAACTTCTCGGCACAAGAACTCAAGCTGGTGGTAGTATCAGATTTTGATATGACTTTCCTCAAAAGAAACAAATACATCAACAAATGTTTCTACATCGACCCACTTTTCGAGGACTTTTTGACAAATCTCGTGCTATTTACCAAAGATCACTTTGAAAAAAAGGGTGAAAGCGAAGAAATGTATGAGTTTATTGATAAACTAAAAACAGAATTTAGCAAAAAATACGAATATATTCAATTCCTAAAAAACGATAGTTTTTATACGAATTTCTTCAGCTGTATCAGAATCGTGAAGGTATTCGATGGTAAAATCTGACTCGCTACATTCCAGGATGTATACCCCAAGACTATCAAACTCAAACTCCAATACACCCTCAGAAGACTAAACAAACCATTGCACTACCAAGAACTTCCTGGTAAAGTAATGGAACGATTTCCTGCCAAAAATGTCAAAGTAAATACCGTGCATAACGAACTTGTGAAAAACAGCGACATCTTTGTCAATCTATGACTTGGCGTATACGGACTCAAAGAGCGAGGATATCAAGGAGGTATGGTCAAAGATATCATCATAAGAATATTGAAAAAATTCGATAGACCTATGACTGTCAAAGAAATTTGTAGAGAACTCCTCAAAGAAAAAATGGTAAGTCCTAATACTGTATTACTCAATCTCCAGAAATTCAAAGAGCATTTCAAAAGAGTCGACAAATGAGTATATGAATTGGCAACCGTGAAATAGTCTTGCATTTGATCAGACAAAACCATATGAAATGACGTTGTGTAGCAATACACTTCGTCTTTTTGTTTGTAATACAGAGTCCTTTGCTGGGGTGGTGGAATTGGTATACATCCGCCGCGGCGGACTGAGTTGTGTATTCCTTCCGGATCGTAGTTCGAGTACTTATTATAAATGCGTTAAATCTTACCTTGTTGCTGGGGTGGTGGAATTGGTATACACGTACGCTTGAGGTGCGTATTCCTTCGGGATTGAGAGTTCGAGTCTCTTCTCCAGCATGTTTCTTTTCTTATACATTGAACAGTATATTCTACGTCTACGTATTATAAAGAACAATCTCCTCATATCGCTATGTTTGATCGACACAAGACATTGTCATTAGATTACAACAACATAATGACGGACTGAGTGCATCAACAAAAAGATACGCCCCATTCGTCATCATCCATACAGAAGAATACAGTACGAGAGTACAAGCTGTGAAAAAAGAAAAACGATACAAAACATGAACATGAAGAGATTATCTCAAACGCATACTATCAACTCTCTAGTCATCATCATAACTTTCAAACCTGACACTGAGTCAGATTTTTTGTATTTTGTAATATCGTTATGGTGTTTTTGAGCTTGATCTCTTGGCGTCGTTCCTATAAGATGCAGGATATATTTTAGTATTGCCTATTGTCTTGATGAGCTACCAAACTAAACGAAATCTCCATGAATACTATCCATCTGCTAGCGATCCTCGCATCATGCAAGATATACAATCACTAGAGACATTCGTGGATCAGTTTGTTGCTCATCGAGCAGAACATATCAATTATCTAGAAGATCCAACAATCCTCAAACAAGCCATCGATGAATATATTCACTGTCAAGAATCTATCCTCTACGGAGGAAAAGCATGAGTATTCTCGATACTGTCCAAATCTATCAAAAGTACTGATGCAGATGTACTGAGTCTGGATAGCCGTATCACCGATCAGCTCACAATATTTGCTAACAAACTCCTCTTTTTCCCATTATCACTCTATCAAGCTACTGAACAGTATCGTGCGCTCTGTCTGGCAGAGAATACGCTCAAACCATATCACCACCGACTCAGACAGATGCGACGTCGAGCTCCTCATGCACTAGATCCCAAACAAGAAGAACTCCTCAATCTGTCGTACAAACCCATATACGAAAACTGGATCGACATGACGGACGAATTTCTCTCGACGCGTGAAGCGACAATCACCTATCCTGACGGTACGAGCAAGACAAAATGATTCGAAGAAATACTGAGTGAACTATCTCATCCAGACCAACAGACAAGACAGCAAGTAGCGGACAAGATGAACACGATCTTCGAACAATATGCTCCTATCGCCACCAAAGAACTCAACTCTGTACTAGAATATAAAAAAATGACTGATACACTCAGAGGACTACCCAGACCTGATATGGAAAGAATTATGAATGATCAATTAGAAAGCTGAGTGGTGGATGCATTAGTCAAAGCAGTCACGGATAGATACGATATAT
>JBGTAD010000042.1:0-2676 GCA_041750055.1 Candidatus Absconditabacterales bacterium
TAGTAAACAAAAAAGGATGGACGAATATATCCGTAAGACATATGCCCCAGCACCCACAGAAATCCACTACGCATATCGTCGACATGGACTCATGGGATATACGAAAAATACGCTACGTCTGATAGGTCCAGATCCTTTTAATACGGTCTTGATGTATAATTTGGGATGTAATGGTGTAGGTATTTTACCTTCGATTCACGGATGACGGAAAACAGCACAGTTCATACTAGGAAAAGTATCAGAACCCAGTATTTTCGATCCACAGTAATAATCTAGTCTAAACAGATAAGATAGTCTAAACAAGTCTAAACATAATTCTGATTGATGTTTTTATGCGTTTTATGCATGTTCAAAAAACTCTACATACACTAGCATCTGAGAGAATAAGCAATTATTTTCTCTTTTCTCAAAGGACTTTTTCATCTTGTTCTTCTTGGGATGTGATCTGGATACGTTCGTACATTTTGGCGTCCTGATCAGATTTGGGTCAGACTCCTAGTGTCCTTTGCATTTCTTTCATCCCCTGCTGCCAAAAAGACAGTCACAAGTCTGATCTCAAATCAGAACTCGTATCGTCAGTAACTTTTTGTTGTTGATTTGCTAATACTGTTGAAGATTCATCAGACATGATAGTCAAGTAACACGATAAACATACGATATAACAAATATATCATACTATATCTGTTTTTATCAAAAGATCAATCTCATTTGTGTAGCATTGCTTGCATTACTCATACAAATATCTACGATAGTGATACTATTTTACTTTTTTTATTAGTACTATCTATATGAATAATACTCTCTCTGTTAGTATCGTATTATGTGTTAGTATGATATTAATAACTGGATGTGCTCCTTCTGATACTTCCACATCTTCTTCATCAACAACTTCAAGCAACACAACAACCAATACTTCGTCCAATCAACCAACATCAAACAAGACAGTAGTCAGTAACGGCGACACCGTAAAAGTAGACTATGTATGAACCTTAGAAGATGGAACTCTCTTCGACACTAGTATCGAGGCTGAAGCTAAAAAAGGCAACAAACATCAAGAAGGAAGACCGTATGAGCCATTGACATTCAAAGTATGAGCAGGACAAATGATCAAAGGATTTGATGTAGGAGTCGTAGGTATGAAGATCTGAGAGACCAAAAAATTAACACTAGCACCAGCTGATGCATATGGAGACTACAATCAATCAAGAATCATCGAAATCCAAAAAGGAGAACTCAGTAGTAGTGGAGAAGCTAAAGTGGGAGACACTATCTATGATCAAATGGGATGAGCTCACAAAATTGTAGCCGTATCAGGTAATGTACTCTCTGTAGATATGAATCATGAATTAGCTGGTAAGACACTGATTTTCAACGTCACTGTCAGAGAGATCCAATAAAAAACTGACAAAACAATAACTTTGATAACAACACATGGCTTGATAGGTCTCTTTTCTCCTAGAAATGCTCCAAGCATCAGGTAATTATTCTATCATCTATCATACTATTTTTCTTTATTCATCAGTATTAGTGAATGAAGTTATCTATCTATACGTGGTGATCATTGCTGAAATTATGTATAGGACTGATCGTACTCACCACGGTATATTATACGATATATCCTCAGCAAGATCCCTGAGTAGCATTGAGTTTATGATTTTTTGGATTTTTTTTGAGTAGTCGAGGAGCTAGTTATTTTATTTTCTATGCGTATGGGCTTTTTATTTCTCACCAGTCATGATCTACACTCATTATGCAATCATACAAATTATCGTTATTATTTGGGTTGTATATGTTATTGAATGGAGTATTGATAATCTGATGAGCTTGGTCCAGACTCATATGACTGGGATTATTAATAGGATTTATTTGATTACAAATCTTTTTAGCTCGAGAATCTAAGACGGCAGATGAACAACGCTACTAATACCACAAACGATACATCTACAGACAAAGATATAGCACAGAACAATCCTCTCGTAGAGATCATTGAAAGTGCTCTCCAGACCGTATACGATCCGGATTTTCCTTTGATTGATATTTATACGCTAGGTCTGATCTACGATATCAATATTGATGAGAATGTCTCCAGGATCAAGATAACGATGACACTCACTACTCCGGCATGTCCTCATGGTGAGACCCTTCAATACATGATCATCAATACACTAGCTGGGGCGATGCCAGAATATGAAACAATGATCGAAATCGTATTTGATCCGATGTGGTCTATCAGCATGATAAAAGATGAAGATCTCAAAAGAATGTTTGAATAAATTGTTGTATGAAATTATCGTATGAAATCCTAAGAGATTCTTTATTTCATAACAATACATCGGCATGAGTCTGAGGAAAAACATCAATAGAATCGTCATCGGAGCCATCATCGGTACCACTGTTGTATGAGTAGGCTGACTTGCTATGACACCCAAAGGTAGATCACTACGATCTAAGATGAAGCGTTTTTTTGCTGATGGGATCAAAGAAATGAATAAAACTGTCAAACAATCGACAAAGACAGATACTAAAAAAACAAAAAAATCTGGATTTCGATATTGGTAGAATAGTATGACAATGTCGTACTCATACATCAAAGCAATTTTGCGAATCATAACCACAATAACTAATCTCTCATTACACATCAAGTATCAAGAGAGGTACTTTTTCCAAAAGTCTACA
>JBGTAD010000043.1:0-1914 GCA_041750055.1 Candidatus Absconditabacterales bacterium
ATGTGATCCTATCCTATAGCCCTCTATCATTCTTCGTCGATTAATCATAAATGTCTCTTATATACTTCTTCACCTCTATAGCAACTAAAGTCTCCTGAATGAAATTCAGGGGTTTTAACCTTTTGTTAGTATAATAAAAACAGCGATCAAATCAAGATTCCAATACCTTTTTCTTGCAAAAACACTTCTCACTCTTGCAAATACAACAAAAGATTATCTAATAACTGGGGTTGTTCATAAAAATCCATAAATATCTTTTTAGTATCACGTTCAATCTCATGAAAAATTTCATCGATTTGAGCATCTACAGCCCTATGAATATCAGATTTTGTTTCATCTAACAATACTTTTATATTAAGAATGCTATAAACTGCTTGCCAGGAGCTGTCAGTTGGTATAGTTTTTTTCAAGATCTCTTTTTTATTTATAAGTATTTCCAAAGAATCTGGATTCAAACCCTCTTGTATCATCTTCGTCAATTCTGCTTCAAAGCCAGTGTGATCAAAATATTTTACAAATCATTCATAATGACCATATACGTGATAAGCATAATCTTTTTCAGATTGTTCACTTATTTTTTCTTTAATGGTGTTAAAAATATTTTTTTTGAATTGCGTGACTTTTGTTTGGAAAGATCCAACATCCTTCAGTTGTAGAAGATTTTGATCTAAAGATTTATTGTATGTTTCTAAGATGGGATAAAAATCTTTGATAAGTCGGCTTAGATAAATTTCACAATTACTTCCAAGAAACGAATGATATTCGTATAAATGAAGTAATTGGTCGTTTTCCATTCATCTCGCATTTCCTTTGATGATAATATCAGAATATTCACGTGACTTAGATTTATGATATTGAGATAATCAACTCAAAACATCTGCCAAAGATCAAACCTGAATGACTATCTGTTGGATATAATCAAGATCTGATGATGGATCTACAACTAACCTATGTTTTTGCCATATTTTATCAAAATCAATGTCTGCTTGTTTTTCTGATTCTGACTTTGTTTCTTCTTGTTTTTCTGATTTTTCTTTCGAATTTTGTGAATTATTCTTGGGGTGAGAACTATGATGAGAGTCCTTGTACTTAGTAGAATCTTTTTGAGTTATATCTCAATCTCAAATACTGTTCTCTCCTATAGCATTTCACTTGCCAACATTCTGTTTAGATCAGGGTATATCGCTGTGAGACGAAGACGTAATAAATTGCTGGGCATTATCACTAATATATCTCAAAGCATTTGCTATTTTTTCATCTTCAGAGAGATTATTATCTTGTTGTATTTCAAAAAGCTCAGAATTCTTGTATTCTGCATAAAGACCCAAAATATATTGATACAAATTGGGTGTCATAAGTTCAGACGTTTGCAATGCATCCAAATCATCCTCACTGATAGCACAAAAAAACATCACAATACTAGGATCCAATACCTGACGACTAGTCTCTTGTAAAAAAACTCCCAAGGTCTGAGCACGCAGCATATCAATTTCTCCTAGTGTATCTGGATATAATTGTCTCAATAACGGATTAAAAATTTGTAATGTTCAATATGATCAATATGTTTTTCCAATCAACAAACTGTTGAGAGCATGCTTGGAGTATTCTTTATTATCAAGAATATTATCCTCTCAAGTTTGTTTATGCCGAAAAATATGAGTAAGTAAATGAGTTAATCCTTCATCTCTGGTAGCAATTCCTGTTACTCATATAGTTCCATGGACTAGTTCATGCAGAAGGGTAAGATTTGGATTCAGATTCAGATATTGATAAATTTAGATTCTTAGTAATGCTATATTTATGATCTAAATCATGAAAAATTTCGTGAATCAAGTGAGGAGGAATAAAATTCCTGCTATCTAAGACTATTAATCAATATAGATGACTATAGTATGAATATAATTGACCACCTCA
>JBGTAD010000044.1:0-4618 GCA_041750055.1 Candidatus Absconditabacterales bacterium
ACAGTGACGGGAATTTTTTGGGGGCATTATGAATCCAAAAAATGAGTACCGAACAAGTCACCGCTATCGGACAGGATGCTACACAGTATGAGTGTTGGGATTTCGTAGTCACGACATCGTGTTATGAAAAATCAAAAACATCGACTGGCGATACAGGGATGATTGATTTCATTAATCGACTTGTGATCAATATGCTAGCAATCTGACTGATGCGATGATTGGTGTTTGCTGCATTTAGTGCTAATGAGTTCACCAAACAAGTTGCTGATCCAGTTAAAAAACTGGGAGAGTCGATCATCTGAAGCACACCTATTGTTCCTATTCCTGGTGGATGAAGTCTCGGTCTGAGCTCCTTATACAATCCAAATAGTCAATATGGTAGTGGTAGTGCTGTATTCGATGCAGTCTCTGATGGATATACCAATAAATTCACTCAATCAGAAAATGAAAAGCTGAATCGTCTTAGATGAATCAAGCCAGTATCGAATAACAATGCTTCGAGTACGACAAGTACAACGTATGCAGCATTAGAAACACAATTGAATAATGAGATTGGAGAAGATGTAAATAATGCTAATTATTATACAAACTTTGATGCCAAGGTGCTACCTTTATTAGCTGATAACTCAGATAAAAAAGATGACGCAATAGCGTATATTGCAGAAAAATTAGATAATGCAAAGAACGCTGAAAGTATAAAAGAATATATCAAGCAGCCATCGGTGCAAAAGTTCTTAGATACGAAGATTCAAAATGGACAAACCTATAAACCCAATAAAGCATGAGCTGGATGGAAAAATATAACAAGAACATCAAGACAATTATCTGCTAACGCATTTACCGTTTCATAACAAACTTACTCCATCATCTATGATCAAACGTCTCATTTCAATTAGTCTCATCGTGATAACCATCGTATTCCTGTGATCAGGAGATATGGTTTTTGCTGCATGAGATCCTGATTTAGATGAGTATAATCGTCTTGTTACTCAGATTTTAGATTTTTTGGTGAATTTCTTGTCTCGAGGATGGATTATCCTAGCGAATCTGGCTGGTAGGCTGATGTCCAATGACTTGGTCTATGGGTCGGTGTTTGGACTGGATGTGATCTTGTGGAAGATCCGAAATCTGATGAGGACGTTTGCGAATTTCACGATAGGGTTTTGATTTCTCTGGTTAGTGCTCCAGGAAGTATTCCAATTTGGCACAGGAGATTCTCAATCATCTTTGTCTTCTAAGGTTGGAAAGTTCTTGTTGGCAGGAGTAGGGATCAATGTCAGTCGATTCGTGATAGGAGCGTTGTTGGATATCTCTACGATATTGATCGCGACGATAGGCGCATTTCCGAGTATTTTCTTGTCTACTGAAGCCACACCACTGATCAATACGACATCCGTATTAGCACTCAAACAGGAGATCCCTGTCGTGATGCTGTTGTCCTCTAGCGCAGAGAATACCACGACTCAGAAAGACATGTACGAACTCAAGCCTATCTTCACGGGAGGTGCGTATGGAAGACATATGGATGACGAAGCTTTTTTGGATTATATCACACCTCAGCACAATAGTCTAGGATGACCTCTGGTATTCATTGGTATGTCTATCCTCAAACTACAAAACTACTCTCAGCTGACCCAACCCGAATGAATGGAAAAAACCATCATGGCTACGATTATCAGATTCGGGGTATTGGTTCTGTATAGTATCATTATGATCGTATTGGTAGTCGTGAATCTGGTGAGGATCGGATTTATTTGGATCGTGGTGATGATGTCTCCATTCATTGTCATCGTACGGACGATTGGTAAGGATATCGGTATCCCTGATAATCTGCTATGAAATAATCTATCATTTGATGCTATTTGGGATTATATGTTTCGTCCTGTGATCATCACGGCGTATATGTCGCTGATGTTCGTGCTGGTGATAGCGATGAGTCAGCTCATGCTATGACAAAATAGACAAGAAACCATCCAAGTATGAGGTACCACTATCCAGTGAACCAAGATGGAATTCAATAATATTGCCGTCACAGAATATGACGCAAATCTGATACCTAGCATGGTCGATGGTGCTAAGACAACGATCATTGATTTGATCTTGGTGATGATCACACTATATCTGCTGTACTTGTTGATCCAGCTCTCTATCCAAGGTAGTAATCTCCCTCTGGTACAATGACTCGTATCTGACAAAGGATTGATCACCCAAGCTCTGTGATCTATCCCTCTCATACCTGGTAAGGGATGAGTCTGAGTATCGTATAATCTGGGTAAAAAATATCTCGAAGCAGAGTGATGGATCCAGTGAGATAGAATGGGATGAGGATTGTTTTCAAAATATCAAAATGAGCTCGAAAATAAGAATCGTACTGAATTGAGTAAGATCAGATCTAGGATATCTGGTGATACTAAAGAGGTCGATTATGACGCTGTCAGAAGTAAATTCTCCACGATCTATGGCACCTCTACGGATGTCTCTGATCTGACCAACTATATCAAGACCCTCCAATCAGATACAACTCTCAAAGACCTGAGTATCAAAAATTATCGTATGCTAGATTCAGATTTGTTGACTTGGATCAAGAAGATGAAAGGTAAAAACTTTCCTGGTACTCAAACTTCAATTAAAGATTTCACTACTGATACGAAATTCTCTTCACTACAGGCTGTTTTTGATGATATAAATGACGCTACTCAGTGAAAAAGATTGATGTATGCGATTGAATCCTATATCAAAGGAGATCCGAAATTAGCTAAGGAGTATCTCACAACGAAGGCTCCGCCAAGTCAAACCTGGCAACAATTCTCTGCCAATAAGCTGAAGTCATTGTAAGTTACTCATCTTATGCTACCCATAAAACAAGAACTTGAGTTATAAACTTTTTTAAACATTTTTGAGTAATAAGATCCTTCGACTCCCTTTCAGTACGCTCAGGATGGACGAGCTTAGATATTCCATCTGAGGATGATTTACCTATACTTGCTGAGTTCTCTAGCAGTATCTCTGGCGACCATTTTTTCTTTGAGGATTTGTTTCTTTTCGACTTTTTTGAGACGCTGGGCGATGCCGATCTTGAGTTTGATCCTACCACGCAGGTCGAGATATAGCTCTAGGGGCAGTATATGCAGTCAGCTTTTTTGTATTTTCATGATGACTTTTTTGAGTTCGATCTTGTTCAGGAGCAGTATTCTGGGAGCTCTGGGGTCGTAGTGAGGAGCTATCACGGGAGATGTGCGAGCGTACAGTGGGATGTCCATATTGTGGATCTTGATCAAAAAACCATCAAGTCTGACGATAGCGTCCTTGATGTTGACCTGTCATGATTTGATTGATTTGACCTCGTGTCACAGTAGGACGATGCCGGCGGTTCGAGTATCGATGATCTCGAAGTCATGCGTTGCTGATGAGTTGCGTGTGATGGATTTCATACACTCTTTTTACAAAATGATATACGGATTTGCAAATACATTATTATAAAATCGTTGTTAATAGTTTATGAGGATCTAGATAAAATTAATCATTCCTTAAAAATCTTAGCCCAGATAGTGGATGCTGAGTATTATATTCAAACTATCATTTTATTTATTTTGGCTGATATTGGTATGTGATGAGAAAGCGGCGCGTTACACACGCCGCAAACCAGGGGCAGGGCTGACGCCCTGAAACCTTTTTGATTTTTTGTCGACATAACGAATTACTATTTCTTTGTTATGAACTCTTTCACCAAATGGAACTTTGTTGAGACTACTATATTATAACTTTTACTTACACACCTACTCTGAAGAAGATTTCTTTCTCTGCTATTTCACGTTTGGTTCATCGTTTGAGTGCTGCGATTTGTTTGATGATAGCTTTTTTATCTTCGGTATTGAGTGGGGGAGTATAGGGTCGTACGGGTTTCATACTAAAGGGTCTGGATTGTTGATTATCGATCGACATTTTGAAAAGCCCCGTTCATACTTCTAGATTGACCATATCTCATTTGGAAAACTCTGGAGCGACTTCATTTTCGAGAAATTCTGCGTCGGGAGCTCCGACTTTGTAGATGAACATATTACCTACATTACCAAAGATTGCCTTGGAGAGATCTATATTCCCTCATAATCCGGCAGCCTTGAGCTGATCGATGTATTGGTGCGCGAGGATGAGTCACAGTTTATACTTTCTTGCTTCCGAGAGAACTGATTCAAAGGATTTGGAGATATAGTTTTGACACTCATCGACGTACAAGAAATACGGGACACGTTCGGATTCTATTTGTTTAGCTCTTTTCATCGCACAGAGTTTGATCTGGATGGCTACCATTCTACCGATGAGCTGACTATTGATCTCTCCTACTAGTCCTTTGGACAGGTTACATAGGATGATCTTTTTTTGATTCATCGCGTCGTACATGTTGAATCCAGATTTGGGTTGTCAGATAATATTCCTGATATAGGGACCTGTCGTGAATGGTCAGAATTTGGCCTGGAGGAAGGGTATAATTTCAGCTTTTTCTCTATCTCCCATGGCTCTGTACGTCTTGTTCCATCGAGAGGCGATGACGGGGTTTTTGATATGTTTGAGTTTGACTTCCAAAAATGCTGGAGCGGTAAATAGTCTCATGATCTCAGGT
>JBGTAD010000045.1:0-14719 GCA_041750055.1 Candidatus Absconditabacterales bacterium
GACGATTTTCTCACGATCAACGACAGGACCTACGACTTGATGGACATCGTGGCTAGAGGATATTATTTTGATCCTGCGTGCAAAGGCAGTGCCAGTATCAAAAAAGTCTTGCCTGCGCTTGTGCCTGGGATGGATTATAGCACGCTAGAGATAGGGAGATGAGATATCGCAATGCGTAGACTGTATGATCTGATCATGGATAAAGCACCTACACAAGAGAGAGAAAACGTCATCAAACATCTTCTGCTGTACTGCTGACAAGATACGCTCGCTATGGTCAAGATATTTGAACAACTCAGCATGATGTATTAGCATGATATAATAGCATGATGTAACAAATAGCTCAACACCACACACTCCCCTTGTGACTCTGGTCAGATTTTTTGTTGTTTGATAGCGAATAAGTGCGAAATCCTATGGTGAGTATCTGCCTGTTTGACAAATGATGGTTTTTGATCATAATAGTCATAGATTTTTATCTCGCTCACTGATGATACCTATGATTCTATTATTTCAAGCAGTCAAACGTATGCGATCTAGCATCACGATGTTGGATGTCAGCATCTATAAATTCACTCTTGCTGCATTTGGTGCTGCGGTCGTGGCATATTTTCCTGTCGTCCTCTCTTGAGCTCGGTGGATATATCTGCTGATCGCTGTAGTGTTATGAATCATGATGATGAGACATATCTTTGCTCATCAGACTTCTCACAAGAGATTCTTTGATAGTGTCTTGGATCGTATGAGAAAGATGTCTTTTGGAGGGCGAGTCGTGTTCGAGATGTATGTCATTGCGATGGCGATCTTGATTATCAAACTCATACCTAGCATCCTCGTGATCGTAGATCCTGTACGATTTGTGATCGTCGCTGCCGCAGGGACTGGATATCTGATAGGGATTATTACCAAGCAGCAATAGTATCTGGAGTACAGATAGCATATCGTGGACAGTCATACACTAGGACGCGGATGTGAGTGGGACGACTTTTTGTCTGATCCAGGATCCGTGAGCGATGATATCCAAGATCGTATGTGCTACTGTCTGACGTGAGATAGCATCTCGCAGTGATGGGTGGTAGGACGAGAATGGTGTCAGAGGGGACAAAAGGGACTAAAATCTGAGTGGATCAGAGAACCCAAGCACTTGGCATATCGTTTTGTATCATGTAATAGCATCTTTATGGTTATTACTAGGATATTGTAATTTCATCAACTCACGATACAGATTGGATTTGTTACCGTCTGGTTTTGTTATTTTGTATCCAGCAAGAATCTTGATAATGTCTCTATGAGCAGAGTATGAAGTCTGATAATCGCTATCCCTGGATTGTAATAATGAGTCATAGAGCTTAGGCTTAGCTTGTATCAAGAGATCGATTCATACTCACATGAGAGAGTTCATATCAGATAAATAGGTCTTCTCTCCGTTTCCTCTCGCCGTTATATACATATAGTGATACAAAAATCCATATTGATCCCAAGATATCTGACTATGAGCAAGTTGTCTGAGGAGAGCTTTCGTTTCATCATCGCGATATTCAGCAATGTACATCGCTTGGATATAACGTACCCATCACTCCTCCAAAAAAGATCAGAATACTGTTGAGAATGTTTTGTTTTGGTGATCATAGTGGCGTATACAGAACCCTCCTCTCGTGAATATAGTAGATAGCGATTTATTTCACGTTGTTGGGAATTGCGTCGCTGAAAACAGACCTCTTTTTTGATGACATAATTCGTGAATGATCATAGATTCGATTTGAATATATCTATCATCTTGCATCGCAAGGATTCATAGACTTTTACTATCACAAATAAAAAACGATAAATCTACACTTGCATAATAGAATCAGACATCACCTCAAACGAAATCTTTGATATCTGGAAACCTTCAAGTATTGCTTTGTGCATTGATTCAATACTTAGCGAGGATATTGATAATAATCGGAGCATCTTTTTGTTCCATGATGATGATTTTCGTGAGATCCAATCATAGCGTATGTTTTTTGTTAAAACCACTGATTCTTTGCATATTGATTTGGTATTTTTCGCAGCATTCTGCTGATATATGCGTCATCGCCTGCATGATTTCAGATTGCATCTTTTTCTCTGCATCCAAATTATCGAATAATTGCTGGTTTCCTGCATGCAATTGTCTATGTGTTTTCACTTTTTTCACGTTTGAAGAGTATGAATATCTATTTGAATGATTCATTGTATGATGACATTGTAGTTGTTATAAAAAATTAAATATTAAATACATATATCTTTCAAAAAGTCAACCTCATCGTGCTTACAAAACAATAGTATAACCAACATCATCAAAAAATCTGACAGCACTCACGCGTCAGATTTGATAGATATACTGCACCAACAAAGAAGTTTGGTATCAGTGTGATAGCTAGCATGGTTATATTATGGCATGATATGAGTAGCCTTGTATCAGTGTGCACGCAGTATGGTACTTGCAACAGATGATTTGTATATTCATCAGCAATAGGGTATATAATACTTGGTGGTATCGAGTTGTGATAGTTGGTTGGTGAGCTGTTCTAGAGGGATATTGATCGCATCAGGGAACAGAGGATTGTCTGCGAACGTGCTAGGCGATCTCAAATCAATAACCGTATATTTGTGCATCTGAGGCTGTACAAGGTGTTGATGGATATAGATCCCCGTGATCAGCGACTCATATCAGATACTCATGATACTTTTGATGATCTTATCTTGGTCACTATGACGTTCGATGATCAGGATGATATGATCTGTAGGGAGGATCACAGACCCCAATACACTTATGAAATTCTCATGATACGGGATATTGATAGCTCACTGATACACAGGATACAGACTATAGGTATCGAATGATCTTGTATCTACTACTACTCCATCAAACTGCTCTGGTATAGCAGATATCATAGGGATAGAGTCTTTTGCTGGTTGATATGGAGGATTTCCTTGCTTGTTGAGCAGGACACTATGAGTAAAATAAGGAGGAATAGAAGGCTGATCAGACGTCAGTTCTGTGACAAAATCTTCTCTAGACATTGACTGGAGCATAGGATTATATTTGAGCTGATTGCCCAGCGTGTCCATGTTCTTTTTGCTGAGTCATTTGCCACATGAAGTACCGGCACCATGCGCTGGCAATAGCATCAGACTATCGTCTAATTGCGGGAGGATCTCTCTGGTGGTATCATACATCATACCAGCAAGCTCAGCTTGTTTAGCTTTGATATTGCCGACATGTTCTCTCAAGTCTGCTCTTCCTACATCTCCAATGAATACCCAATCTCATGTAAGCAAAGCGATCTGTTTGTGCTGTGCATCTTTGATCAGATAGCTCACGCTATCAGGAGAGTGACCTGGAGTAGCATATGCTAGGATGCTAGCAGATCAGATTTTGATTTCTTCTCATCCATGTAATGCTAGGTGTGGATATTCGGCTCATACGTGATGTCCTACGTAGATCGTTGCTCCGGTGTCTTGGTGGATCTGGAGATGTCCGCTCGCAAAATCTGCATGAGGATGGGTATTGAGTACTCATATGATGTTGGCGTTATGAGCTTTGGCTAGATCATAGTATTGCTGAGGATCTCTGGTAGGATCTACCACGACTGCTTCTCCATGACTGATAGCCATATACGAATAATGCGCCAGATCTTTGTCTACGAATTGCTGTACCAACAGATGTGATCAGGATACGGATGTACGTACAGTACTGGCAGTAATACGATTTCGTGGGAAGTATGTCAAGAATTTGGCCATACCACATCGCCCGGTGATACCAGCGAATATGAGTCCACTTCATACAAAAGCACTCAATGCGATTCGTCGATTGTGTAATACGATGCTCAAGATCACTCCCAATAAGACGAGAGATCAAGCAGTGATCTGTACTTGTTGCATGAGAGGGAGGGGTCATTTCTCTACCTGTCTAGGACATCATTGACACGCAGATAGTCATCCGGATAGATTGCTCATGTTGGTGTATCAGAGTTTTGCTGCTTTTTTATAAAACTGCGATGACACATTGCCAGTATTACAATACAGCACGATATGATCGTATGTTGCTAGTTCTTTTTTGTGATCTTCAAAATAATCTAAAGGCATATTGATCGCTCATTCCAGATGCTCGAGATGATATTCTTCCGGAGTCCTGACATCTACAAGTGTGAGCTGAGGATCTTTGAAATTGAGATCTTTGGGGTTGATTGTTTTCATACAGATATGAGAGATATGATATAAAAAAAGAGATTATTGGACGGACTTGTTGGACGGACTTGTTGAATAGACTTATTGGACGATTGGGATATCGTGTATCCCATAGATAATGCCTCCAGCATTGTACACATCATATCCAGCAGCAGAGAGAATACCTCTAGCTACTCATGAGCGTGATCCACTACGACAATATACCGCAATACGTCTGTCTTTGGGGAGGCTGTGGCTTCATGTATGGATATCTCATAGCGGGATGTTGATAGATCAGCGTAGATGTCCGGCTGCTCGCTCTCAGGGCTCACGCACATCTACATACAGATCATCAGCTCAGGGGATGATGCTCTCAGCTCTTACACCACTCATCCGAGAGGGCAACAATGATATCACAGAAATAGATATGATACAAAACAGATAAAACCATCAGAAAAACTGAACCGGACGACATACGTATTACTCTTCGATTAGTAGAATACATAATATATATTCAAAATCAAGACGATTTACGAACATATTCTGAAAATAAAACTGTATGTATTATACCAATACATTGCAGCTGCGATCGTTGCACAGATTATGCGATATTGAAATAATATTGAGATGGTTTTTGTGTTTTTTCTCATCTGGCAAGAGATGTTGAGATCATTTGGCCTGAGTATTAGACGAATAAGGGTGTTTTCGGTATAGTACAGTCAGATTTATTTCTTTTTTGATATACCGATGTCCTTATTCGTACAGTTATCCGATGATTTCAAAGAAGCGTTCAAAGCTCGCCAGACCAACAAAAAAGAAGCACTCAACTATGTCCTCGCACAAGCCAAAAACAAAAAAATAGAACTCCAACGCGATCCCAACGATGACGAAATCATCGCCATCCTCAAAAAAGAAATCAAAAATCTGAACGAATCCATCGAGTATGCTAGCAAAGCCTGACAAGATGTCAGTGACGACCAAGAAAAAATCAAAGCACTCCAATTCTATCTCCCTACCATGCTCAGCGAATCGCAACTCAAAGATCTCATCACCACTACCATGCAATCTGCTGGTGTAACCGATCTCAAGACAGGCAGAGGTACTGTGACCAAACTCCTCATGGAATCTCACAAATCCGTCATCGATGGTCAAATGCTCAATACGATCATGACGAGTATGATGTAGTATGTTCTTTTACTCTCACATCACATGATATGCAGTTCTTTTCTACGATAGTCAAATACTCTAGCTGAATACTCCTATGATCGATGATGATCCTAGGAGGTTTGGGGGTGTATGCACAAAACACACCATCCTGTCCTGATACCTGTATCCTGCCTAGCTCTGCTAACACCTATTGTGCTACTGAATATGATCCGGATAAACCTTGTATATTCAAAAGTCCCTACACATCCTGCCCAGCTCAAAACTTCTGTACAGGTAGTTCTCGTACTAACTCTACTACAACTCCTCCCGCTACCAACTGCGAAGGCAAGACCTGAGCAGAAAAAGAGACTTGTGAAAAAGCAGAAAAAAAATGTGTCCCCACACCTGACAATTGCTGTGGGATCAAACTCAATACCAATGTGCCTTTCATCGGTAACTGTATCGAATATACCAAGGATGGACAGACAGCAACATCTAACAATCCTAATGCTACGACGGTCAACAGTCTCAATGCATTCCCTTTGCTCATATGATGACTGAGTAGGATTTTGTTGACGGTGATCTTGGTAGGATCGTTCGTGATGGTGATCGCTGCGGGAGTCATGATGGCAGCACCAGATGCTCTGGGAGGTAGTTTTAGTACTGGTCAATCGATCATCCGGAGAGTCGTCGCTGGTATCGCACTCCTGGGTGCATCAGGAATTATCTTGAATGCTATCAATCCGAACTTCTTCAAATAGCTTTTTATCACTATTCCCCACAAAAGAACATAAAAATCTAACCATGAAACACGTATGATATTATAGTCTCTTGATCGGTATCAGTTCACTCATATGTACAGGGAGTATTTTTTGACAGAGCTTTGGTATCGTAGCCAATCAATGACAGCCCAATATGATGGCGTGTCCCTATAGTTTTAGTATTATCGTCAATTCACTCATCCCCAACGGAGTCTCTGACGTCAAGATCACCTATCCTACGGGACTCGTCAACAATCTCAGCTTCAATCCTGGTCCAGCATATACGACACCTATCATCCCAGCATTTATCGGATCAGGATATGCAGATATCAGGAGATTTAGCACGGTCTTGACACCCAAAAACAACGCAGTATTTGGAAGTTTTTCGTTTCAATCGCTCCCGCTCGTGACTGGTGTTAGATTTGATCTTCCTTTTGTATTGAATACCAAGACTGATGGGAACAACTTCCCTGATAGCAATGGAAATGATCTATTGCAGTCTGTCAGTGGTCTGTCATATGCGCTACTCACCGGACCCTGTGTACAAGACGTACAAGCGCCGATCTTTACCAATCATCAACTACAAAACCTCGAGGGTATACGAGTCAATGGAGTCAACGCGTACAAAATCCGTCCCGATAGCAATGTAAGACTCGTAGTCACTGATCAGTGAGGACCGATAGGATACGGATACGACGCATCCAACAATTATGTACCCAATATTGCTGATAATCAATTCGGAGCAGATCTCCCTACGCTTTCGATCACAGTAGATGGAATAGCGTATACTTCTACATCTCCTGAGCTGATTGCTGGAGCATATGCCATCACTCGAGAGCGCAAAGATAGAAACTACGACATTACCATCAATCCTGTAGCAGCCAATTTTGGTGTGGAGAGAGAAGTCACGATAGCTGGCAATATCAGAGATCGTACCAATAGACGATGAACTACCAATCAAGGTACGTTTAGCTATTCGTTCAACAAACCTCGCCAACCCATCGTACAAGCTATCAGTCCAGTAGGATGAGCAACAGCAGTCAATCCGATGATCAGGCCAATTACATTGAGAGTATCTGATGATCGAGCTGGCGTCAATATCAATAGCATCGTCGTGACGATCGCAGGGATCCCGTATACGGTAAATAGCTCGTGATTTAGCTATACATCTGGTGTTCGAGGCACGGGAGGTGATCGATACGATATCAGTATTATCCCTGTGACAGGATTCCAGCTAGCTAGCACGGTAGTAGTTAGCGTCAATGGACAAGATAATGTCTGAACCGTCATCACGTCTAATAATAGTTACTCTTTCAACACGAGAGCCAACTGTTCGCTCTACGGATGTGGATGAGAGCCACTGTCTCTGACGTATAATAATCAGACAATCCAATATACTGGGTCATCACTCATCATCGATGGAGGTACTGTCACAGCCAATGGCAATAGACTCACGATCGTAAGCTCTCCAGTGATCTCTGGGACGAATACGACTACGGTATTCACACAGACAGTCATCCAAACAGTCGTGCAATACGTACCAGTCAACACCAACTCTGGGCAAATCGTGTATATCAACTCGGGAGAAACGATCAGATATATCCAATGAGAAGATCGTATCATAGTACAGCCAGGAGAAGTCGTGACTCGCTATATCAATGGCTCCATGACTCAAGTCATCACAGGATGAGTCGTCATCATTCGTGAGCCAGGATCTATCCAACCTGGAGAGGATCGCATTATCTTACAACCAGGTGAGATTATCATCCAAACTGGAGAAGTCATCAAATACGTAAATAGCTGATCTACAGATATCTACCTAGGAGATGATCGAAATAATATCCAAGTCCTACCAACTCCAACAGAACCACTCATATGTCCAGAACCTCTTCCTCCACAAATTATTTCTACCACTCAGATTACTCGACGACCTATGATAATAGGTATACTCATAGGTATAGGATGAATAGCATTTGGTCTACGCTCCAATAAAAAACCTCAGCCAGAAAATGAGCAATGGGGAAGTTAAGAATGAATAATTGGGGGGATTAGAAATTCTTAAGAGGAATCTATTCGTTATTCACTCCGCCATGCGGATCTCCACTATCGTTTCAATTCTTTATTTTTGGACAGGCCAAAATCCAGTCCCTACTTGTTGCCCTGTGCTTGTTACCTTATACTTATTTTATCTTTGTATCAGATCATACGAGATCAGAAATTTTGCGATCTGTTGGAATAGTTTACCAGCAGTAGCTTCTCACCATTGGTTGGATCTAGGGCGACGAACTTGCACCACGATCACATATCTCAGATTATCTCTGGTTACGATACCCACGAATGACCCATTCGTCCACCCAATACCTCTTTGATATTTACCTTTGAATGCTATCTGGGAAGTTCAACTTTTTCATCCCAATGAAAAACCAGGAATATAACTAAATTTCTTGATCACCGTATTATCTACTACTCTAAATAATGCCTCTTTGATCTGTTCAGACAGTCATGGTTTGAAAATCTGTCTGATAATTTTCTTAGGATTGGAGAGATTTTCGTCACGAGCCACGCTGTACATACTCCTCACGATAGTAGGCTTGACGTAGGTTCCTCCGTTGATCAAGGAAGCATATCATGCAGCGATCTGCAATGGTGTCGCCAATAATCCTTGTCCAAAAGAATTATTCAAAAATCTGGCTGCTGATACCGTATTGACGTCCTCTACAAAACCTGGCTCTTCGCCAGCCAGTTCGATATTGGTCAATTGCCCAAATCCTAATTTTTGGACATAATTATAAAATACCTCTTTACCGATTCTCTGGACGATACGTACCATACCTACATTACAAGAAAACTGTAGAGCATGCAAAAATGTATGATACCCTTTGCAGAGACGATCCACATTCGCAATCGTATACGGTCAGATTTTGATACTCATATCATCTTGATAGAAATCATACAGAGAGATTTCATCGTTATCTAACCCAATACCAACCGTAAACGCTTTGAAAATAGATCCTGGCTCATACGGGAAGGCAATATTTTTATCGACAAAGACTTGTGGTCCAATGATGTTTTTGGCGATTCGTTTACGATATTGTGGATCATTCCTCTCGTCTGAGGTAGCAAGTTTGAGAGATCATCAGGTCTCAATCCAGATAGGTATATCAAAGTATGTATCATCACCTAGCAGATAGGAATATTCTGGTCACAATGGCTGAATATCATAGCTTTGGTTATATTTATTGGGATCGAACGTCGGGTAATTAGTCATAGCGACAACATGTCCCGTGAACGGATCCATCACAATCACACTGACGGAATCTGCACGAAACTCTTGCTGATATTGTTGAGTCAAAGTTTCGACTTCTCTTTGGATAGAAGGGTCAATCGTCAAGACGATATCATCCCCATCGACCACTTGCTGAATATCGATCTCATTGGATCATACCTGTCCTACTCGAGGGGAGCTACGTCCTACGATCTTACCATCTGCTCCTCTGAGCTGTCTATCAAAATATGCTTCTATACCATAATAAGGCTGTCACTGTTCATCTACGAATCCCAAAATATGAGACATAAACGTACCATACGGATAGTATCTTCTTGTCGTTTCTTCGAGTCCTAACCCATGCAACAATGGGATCTTTTCTTTTCCTGCCCCTGTCAGGACACTAAAATACTGTTCTTTGAGAGATCTGATTTCTTTGGCGATGAGTGGATTCAGATTCTTAATCAATCTGACGTATCTATTTTCTTGGGGAATGAATACTGGTCTGAGCTGATCAGTAGACAGAGGATATCCATTAGCACTCAGATACTGAGATATGGTCGCGAGTGCACTAGACACATTGGGCACTAGCGATGGTGACACATATACATAATTATCAATCTCTACAGAAATATATGGATTTCACAGTTGTAAGAGTTTTTGTACGACTTCTTTATCTTCAATAAATCACAGATAGTTCTTTTCTTTCATCCCTATAAAGATACGCTGATCGAGTCTCTGAGAGATAAGATCATAGGCCTGTTGCTGGGTAAATCACGATAATACAGACTGCACCTCACGTACGTAGCCACTCCTGGAGCTAAACACATCTCAGGTCAATCACCATCCGGATCCTACATAGAACCACTCAGGCTCTTTGGGTAGAAGGTCTTGCTGTGTGAATTCTTGTATATGTTCTACACACTCTCTAGATGTAGGAGGAATAGTACTAATTTCATACAACTGACACAGATGTTTATAGATGATAGGAGTCAATAATCTAATTGCTGCTGCTTTGTCTGGGATAAACTTAGGATCGATGAAGACATTGAATAACTGGATATTTTCTGTCAATTTCATGGGTTTTCAGGATTTGTCGAGCGCATAGATAGATCATCTCTTGGCTTTGAGAGTAGAAGAACTCAGATGTTGATTGGAAAGAGTCTTCTCGTACTCGTTACCACTCACGATCTGTAGTCGAAATAGCCTCATACACAAGATACCGATCAACACGCCAAAAAACGCAAGAAGATGCAACTCTTTGGTTCTGACAAAATGAGCAACACGAGGATTCTTCTTGAGCCATCTATTGACACGTATTTCAAACTGATTGAGATGAGATTGATTCATTATGTGATATTGAGTATAGATTTTTGGATATCAGACTGCAAGGAATTTATAAAAAGAGATTCTCAAAAAAAAGAAAACCTGATACGATTCACGTCAGATTTTTGTTCTTTTTAGATTGAAGTATGGATACTAGTGTATACACTTCGGATCAGTCAAAAATTTTTTAGTTTGTTACAAAGTCATTTCATGAGTTCTAGTCCTAAGACGCTGTATTATCTGAATATGTTTCCGTATCCTTCTGGTGCGACGATGCACGTAGGACATGCTTCCAACTATATCCCACTCGATGTACTGGTCAGATATCAAAGAATGAAAGGAAATACGGTCATCGATCCGATTGGACGAGATAGTTTTGGTCTACCAACAGAGAACTTTGCTATCAAGCAATGAAGATCTGCACACGAAGTGACCAAAGAAAATATCGTCAAATTCAAAGAACAACTCCACAAAATGGATATGGATTACGATCGAGGTCGCGAATTTGCAACATCTGATCCAGAATATTATAAATGGACGCAGTGGATTTTTACCAAATTGTTCGAAAAAGGGCTCGTGTATCGCAAAGACGCACTAGTCAATCGATGTCCTACTGATCAGACAGTGATCGCGAATGATCAAGTCGTCGATGGAAAATGCGAACGCTGTGGGAGCGAGATCATTCAAAAAAAACATCCACAATGGTTTATCAAAATCACTGACTACGCTGATAGATTGATATCAGATTTGGATCTTGTCGATCGACCAGAAGAGACCAAAACGATGCAGAAAAACTGGATAGGAAAAAGTGAGGGGGCAGAGATACAATTTAATATAGCGAATGTTCAGAATATTCAGAAAGACCAGACAAAAATCATACAATTTAGTTGAAAAGAATATGATGAAAAAACAAGTAGTATTATTTGAGAAGCGATAGAAATTCATAAAAAGTATAAAGATACTATCACAGAAAAACAATTTAGAGATATTTTTGAACAAAAGCTTATAAAAAAATGACATATTGTTGAAAAAGAAAAAAAGATATCCATTCAAGAAGAATGAGTGTATATTGGATCAAGATTCATTGACTTAGTTGTCGATTGAGACATTCTGATAGAATTAAAAAAAGTAGTTCTCCAAAAAGATAAGGATAAATGAATTAGACAGTTGAGAAATTATTTGGATTTAGAACAAAAAGGATGTGGGCTGTTTTTAAATATTGCCGCCAATATATTAGAAATAAAAAGATTGAACTACTTTGATAAACAAGAAAATGAAACCCACTTAAATAATTCCGATCTGAATACTTCTGAACTTTCTGAAACTTCTAGAATAGTTGTCTTCACCACTCGTCCCGATACGATCTATGGAGTGACTGCCATCATGCTCGCTCCTGAATTGACAGACTATGATGATCTGATCCCTGCAGATTGCCAGGAGGCTGTGCTAGACTATCGTTCTACGACAGCCAAAAAATCTGCTGTCGAGAGACAACAAACAGAAAAAAATAAAACAGGAATATTTTCTGGGTTTTTTGTCACGCATCCACTGACTGGGGAGCAAATACCTGTTCGGTTTGCAGATTATGTATTGGCAAATTATGGAACAGGCGCAGTGATGTTTGTACCTGCTCATGATGAGAGAGATTGGGAATTCTCATCCAAAAACAAACTCCCTCTCAAACAAGTCATCTCATCACCAGATCATGACTACAGCACATCAGCCTATACCTGATGATGAACCTTGATCAATTCTAGCTCATTCGATGGAACTGAACATACTGAAGCGAAGAAAGCTATCACCGCATACCTCGAATCACTATGACTGGGGACCCAAAAGACCACCTATAGACTACGTGATCGATCAGTCTCTCGTCAAAGGTATCGAGGTAGTCCAATACCGATCTATTATGATCATGATGGCACTCCCCACGCGATTCCTGAGTCTGAGCTACCAGTCGTCTTACCACTAGATGTAGCAAATTATAAACCTGCTGGGAAGTCGCCCTTGGAAGATCATCCGACGTTTAAGTATTATGAAAAAGATGGTCAAACCTACCTGCGTGAATGCGATACTCTTGATACCTTTATGTGTAGCTCGTTCTATTTCTTACGTTTTGTCGATCCGCACAATCCTGACCAACTCGCGCGTCGCGAACTACTGGATCAGACGATGCCGGTAGATTTCTATATCTGAGGCAAAGAGCACACAGTCGGACATTTGTTGTATTCGAGATTCGTACACAAATTCTTGTATGATCAAGGATATGTGTGATGTCCTGAGCCGTTCCAGAGACTCATACACCAAGGAATGCTCTTGGCATACGATGGACGCAAGATGTCCAAACGTCGAGGTAACGTCATCACGCCAGATGAGATCATTGATGTATATGGAAGCGATACACTCAGGATGTATGAACTGTTTATGTGACCATTGGAAGCAGAAAAACGTCGAGATGAAAATGGAGTCAAAGGAGTCCATAGATTCTTGGAAAGAGTCAGAAAACTCAGTACAAAAGTCAAAAAAACCTGACCCAAACCAGAACTCACTGCGACTCATGTCATGATCAAAGGAGTCAGTGAAGATATCCAGCAGCTCAAGTTCAATACCGCTATCTCCAAGATGATGATCTATATCAATGAGATTTCTGATCTTGATGTGATAGGACTGTCAGATTTTTGTGCTTTTTTGGTGGTATTGGCGCCGTTTGGTACGAGAATCAGTCAAGAACTCTGGGCAGAAGTGTGACAATCAGGGCTGATCAAACAGCAGTCTCGACCTGATCATGATCCTAAGATGATCCAGACACAGACGGTAAACTTACCTGTACAGATCAATGGCAAGATGAGAGGAAACCTGGATGTCGCCAAATGATTGACACAAAACGAAGCACTCAATCTCATCAAAGCTGATCCCAAACTCAGCAAGTATCTAGACGATATTACGATCAAAAAAGTGATCTATGTGCAGGATAAGATTGTGAATGTAATAGTGGGATAGATTCAGATCTTTATATTTTTCGGAAAGAATGTATGGTTAATTTTTGGTGAATAGATGTTAAGATATTAGGTCTTATACTGTCTCTTGTAGTTATTGCAATAATAGCGAGAGACATCATCTGGTACAAAAAATCCTGACAAGAGAAAGTTAATGAAATCATGGGAATTGGAAATCTTCAATATGAAAGATGAGATTTCGATATGTCTATAGGAACGTACTCTCGTGTTATTCACAACTTCAAGACTCATCCCCTTGCTTATTACAATAGATGAATGGCTTATCTAGCAAAAGAAGACTTCATAAATGCAGAAAAAGATTTTACCAAAGTGATAGAAATTGATCCTGATTATAGCAATTCTTATCTAGAAAGAGCAAAGACACTTGTTGAACAGAGAAGATTTAAAGATGCCATCAGTGATCTAGATCAAGCCATCTCCTTATATCATTCTGTATTATCTGATTGGGATATATCAAAGGTATTGTGTAATAAAGCTATTTTACTTTGGGATAGACATGAAGTAGATAAATCTCTTGAAAGTCTAGAAGAAGCTCTCCATCACGATCAAACTACCTTTTTAGCTTGGTATTATAAATGACTTATCTTATCACAAGAGCATCAAGCATATGAAAACGCTCTTTCCTGTTTTGACAAAGCCGTCAAGTACGGGCTACATACTAGAGACATCTATATTAACAGAGCAGAAATCAAACAAAAACTTTGAGATCTACAATGATCTGAGAAAGATCTGGAAAAAGCTGGTGAGTTAGAGGTATAGAGAATTGCCCTTTCTCTTGTAGAAATATCCCTTCCTATTTCTAAGGAACTGTTTGATAGCATTGCTAAAAACACTCCATCATGAATGTTAGCTTGTGAATATATATCATCAAATGAACTCATAAAAGCTTCATCATCACAAATCATGATCTTGAAAACTATTACCGAAAGCCTTGTTACACAATAAGATTGTGAATGTGATAGTGTAGGATCTGAAGAATAACAGAAGTCTGATGAAGTCAGAAAATCTAA
>JBGTAD010000046.1:0-1580 GCA_041750055.1 Candidatus Absconditabacterales bacterium
CGTCCCATACGCGACGACGTATCAAACTGGTACTTCATTGATGAGGTTGATGAGGTCTGTCTTGAGAGAGGAGTCCATAGATCAAAGCTATCTATTTTTTCACTTATTTGCAAGTAGATTGCCATCAAATATAATATCTTGTTTTGGAAATCAGAAAAAGTAATAGTGTGTACAATAGATAAACGGTGAAAACGGAATCAGTGTATAAACGGAATATACGTATAAAGGGATTTCTACATTTCACCTGTTTACTTTTAGCTTATAACTTACAGCTCTCCCCTATGTCTCGTTTTGCAATTCTCGATGGATCAGGATTTCTGTATAGAGCGTATCACGGTTTCCCTGAGCTGACCAATAGTCAGGGCAATAAGATCCAAGCTGTCTACGGATTCATCAGGATGATCTGTAATATCATCGCCACCAAGACCGACTATCTCGTCATCGTGCGAGATGCTCCTGTCAAGACACTCAGACACATCGCCTTCGAAGAATACAAAGCAAATAGACCTTCGATGCCTGACGAATTCAAACGACAGATCAACACCACCAAACATCTGGTAGGTCAGCTTTGAATACCTTTTTTGGAGGTGCCTGGATATGAGGCTGATGATATCATCGCGAGTCTGGTCAAACAATTCAAAACACAAGAAAATCTGACACTCGAAATCGCGTCATGAGACAAAGACCTCAAACAGCTCCTGGATAGCAGTGTCATATGTACCGATCCGATGAAACAAGAGACAACGACAGTGGAGACGTTTCAGCAGCAGTTTGGATTCGACCCCATCCATATCGTGGACTATCTGGCACTGATCGGTGATAGTAGTGATAATATCCCAGGCGTCGCTGGTATCGGTCCCAAGGGCGCTACTGATCTAATCAAACAATACCAAACCATCGAGAATATCTATGATCATATCGACGCAATCAGTCCATCTGCCAAAGAAAAGCTCATCACAGGCAAGGAAAACGCATTCAAATCCAAAGAACTCATCATCCTCATGGATGTCCCAGGCATCGAATCTGCAACCTTAGATCAATTCGTCTGCACTCCTGATATAGCACAGCGAAGTGATATCCTCGTGAGACAATACGAGTTCACATCCATGAACAAGCATCTCGATCAGATGAAAAAAACTCTCCAGAAACCAGTCCAAGAGAGCTTGTTTGGGTAGAAATTCTAAAAAAAGAAAAAACTGACCCTTCCCAAAAAGGAGGGATCAGATTTAAGATTTTTATTATTTGACGTTTTGCGGTTTTACTGCAAAAAAGTCCCTGTTTTTGTCATCTGCTATAATCACAAAAGTCTCTCTCCCCTCAAAGGTAACACCGAGGCCCTTGAGATCTTCAAGAGTTACATTTACAAAATCATACTGCTTCTTCTCTTGCTCATCTATATATGAGCGAGATTTAGCTTTACGACCCCACTCAGTAGACGCAGGTATTGTAACTCCTACTACGGCAGGATACAGTGTATCTTTTTTCGTAAAATAGGGAGAATACCATTTCACACGCATTCCTATTACCTGTACAGCGTCAATCTTCTGATTATACAGTAATTTCCGACTGTCTTGAATAAC
>JBGTAD010000047.1:0-11110 GCA_041750055.1 Candidatus Absconditabacterales bacterium
ATAGATCGAACTATTAGCGCTTGATCATCCAGAATTAAATGTCATATCAAGAGTGCCATCAGCATTAAGTCTGGCTATGCGGTTAGCGCTTACTCCGTTATAAGATGTAAAAACTCCTCCGATAAGTATGTTGCCATCAGCTTGTCTGATAATCGAGCTGATAATATTATTAGCACCTGCCCCTCAAATATTTCGACCTGTGTCGAGCGTTCCGTCAGCATTGAGTCTGGCAATATTATTACGAGTTATTCCATTATAAGATGAGAACCGCCCCCCTATCAGGATTTTATCATCAGTTTGGGCGACGATAGATTCAATAATGCTGTCAGCGCCTTCCCCTCAAATATTTCGACCTGTGTCGAGCGTTCCGTTAGCATTGAGTCTGGCGATATAGTTGCGAGCTAGGCCATTATAAGATGAGAATAGTCATCAAATAATTATTTTACCGTCTGATTGAGTTGAGATAGACTTGATTGTAGCATTTGCGGCAGATCATCCTGGGTTAAATATTGTATCGAGGGTACCATCAGCATTGAGTCTCGTTATACGATTGCGTGCTGATTCGTTATAGGTAGTAAATTGCCCTCCGATAACGATTTTACTATCAGGTTGCATGACGATTGAGAAGACCGTGTCATTAGTTGCAGATCATCCAGAATTAAATGTTGTGTCGAGTGATCCATCAGCATTGAGTCTGGCGATGCGATTACGAACTAGTCAATTGTAGGTAGTAAATGCTCAGCCTATCAGAATCTTACTATCAGACTGGGTTATGATTGAGCGGATTGTATTGTTCGCATTAGTTCAACTTAGATTCCGGGATGTATCCAGCATACCATCAGTATTAATTCTAGCTATATAATTACGAGCTATTCCACTATAGCTTGTGAAATTACCACCGATAAGTATTTTACCATCAGGTTGTATCGATACTGAGTTGATAGTGTTATTAGCCATAGTCCCACCAGAAAATGAGTTGTCAAGACTACCGTCAGTATTGATACGGGCTAGACGACTGAGAGCTATTCCATTATAGCTTGTGAAATTACCACCGATAAGTATTTTACCATCTGATTGTAGCACTACTGAGTTGATAATATTATTAGCCATAGTCCCACCGGAGAAGGATGTGTCAAGTGTTCCGTCAGGATTAAGTCTTGCTATACGATTACGAGTTATGCCGTTATATGAAGTGAAAGAACCTCCGATGACAATTTTGTCATCAGGTTGGAGTGAGATAGAGAAGATAAAATTATTAGCCATAGTCCCACCGGAGAAGGATGTGTCAAGCGTTCCGTCAGGATTAAGTCTTGCTATACGATTACGAGTTACTCCATTATATGTGGTGAAGAGACCACCAATAAGTATTTTGCCATCTGATTGAGTAACTATTGAATAGATGCTATTATTAGCCATAATGCCACCAGAGAAAGAAGTGTCAAGTGTTCCGTCAGGATTAAGTCTTGCTATACGATTACGAGTTATGCCGTTATATGAAGTGAAAGAACCTCCGATGAGAATCTTCCCGTCAGATTGCTTAGCGATAGATAGGATCGTGTTATTTGCTAAAGTCTGTACATGGCCAGATAAAAAGCTGGTATCTAATGAGCCAGGTGCTTGCGCTGATGCGAGTCATCAGTAGGAGGTGAGGAGTAGGATCCCTCCTAGGAGTGATCTGCATAGCAGTGATGATCGATACATGAGGTGAGAGATGAATAACTAAAAAATCTGATACGAGTATACTCATATCTGCTCATAAGTCAAAAAATGCCGTCCCCATATTCGCTACGCTCTGGCTTTTTGGCTGGATGCGTATGATTGAGGGATATTATTTGGGTGTGTCTCATATCATGTGAGATCTCTGAGTCTGTTATGTCCAGTCTGTTGTATTCAGTCTGTTGTAATGTAGTTTTTTATACCAACTCATTACATGCTTTGAGTCGGTCTTTGGGGTTGCCGACGTCTCGTCGCTGATGCGGAGTGATATAGGCCAGGAGATCTTGATCTTTCATGACTTCTCTCATGGCATCTGGGAGTGTGAGTTCTCATAGTCTGGGGTCGATCCCCATATTTTCAATACTGTTGAAGATGCTAGTAGGGAGGATATACATTCCTATCATCGCACTGGTAGAGGTGGTTTCGTCAGATTTTGGTTTTTCTTTCATGGATATGATGGTGTTGGATCAGTCAGATGTCTCTGCAATACCATATTTGCTCACTTGGTCGGGAGTGACTGATTTGCAAGCGACGATCCCTTTGCCTGTTTGGTTGTGTAGAGCGATCATATCTTGGAAGATTTTCTCATCAAAGATCGTGTCTCCTACTGTGAGGAAAAAATACTCGTGTTCGATTCGATGTCTCGCTTCGAGGATAGCATGCGCAAAGCCTAGCTGTTGTTTTTGTTTGACAAAGCAGTAGTTTGCCATGAGTTTGGGCTTGTTGATCTCATCGAGAAATTCGATCTTGCCTTTGGCTTTGAGTATTTCTTCGAGTTCGTAGTTCTTGTCAAAATAGTCTTCGATGGCTTGTTTGCCTTGTGAGGTAATGATGATGATTTTGTCTAGACCGGCACTGACGAGGCCTTCGACGATATACTGGATGACGGGTTTATTACCTACGGGGAGGAGTTCTTTGGGGATGGATTTGGTGACAGGGAGCATACGAGTACCATATCAGGCTGCGGCGATGACGGCTTTCATGGATGATAGAGGTATAAGGTAAAAAGTAACAAGTATAATGTAACAAGAAGAGAAAACAGTTTACATTATAGAGAAATATTTTTTCTTCGTGTTCGCCTTCGGCGGGATTTACTTTTTTTCTGCCAGGCAAAAAAAGTAAACAAAAAAGCCCTCGTCGACCAAGAAATTACGTTTTTTTACACATTGCGTTTTGTTTGTTTTATGCTCATTTCGTCCCCCTTCGGGGACCCACTCATTCGCTGCCTAAGGTTGTAGTCAAAGTTTCGTTGCTTCATCCCATTTTTGTTGGCCGACCTTGTCTGTGTGGTAATAAGAGATATGTAGTTTCATACAGTAGAGTATGAGTATCGTTGTTTCAAGAAGAAAGATACTAATTCATCTTGAAAGAATCAGTCCTTTTGAGGATAGTGAAGTCAGATTTTTGTTTTTTTTGACTGTTTTTTGTTTTTTGACTATCGACTCTATGAAAGAACTCATCAAAACTCTGACTTTGTATAATTATCTGTATCCTGTGATCTCTAAGACTGGTTTGTACAAAGCGCTCAAGAGGCTGTATGGGCAAGGTGCGACGATGCTCAATGGAGATCCTTCTCAGGGGTTTTTTGTGATAGGGGTGACGGGAACGGACGGCAAGACGACAACGTGTAATCTCATCCACCATATCCTCAATACTCAGGTCGGTAAGACGCTACTGGTGAGTACTGCGAATATCAAAATTGGAGACCAAGAGACGTTCAACGACAAAAAAATGACCTCATTGGATATCAATGATCTGCTGGGTATCATGTCTAGCGCCAAAGCTGCTGGATGCAAGATGGCTGTGTTGGAGGTGAGTTCTCATGGGTTGGATCAGCTCAGGTTCGAGTGAATACAATTCGATATGGCGGTCTTGACCAATATCACACCAGAGCATTTGGATTACCATGGTACGTTCGAGAAGTATGCTAATACCAAGAAGGTCTTGTTCCAATATGTGCTGTGAAACACCAAAAAAAACAAAATGGCTGTTCTTCCCAAAGACGACGAAAATGGGAGAAGACGATCTGAGACGATGACCTTTGATTCGATGATGACGTTTGGTATTCATAATACAGCGATGATGAGAGGCGCACAGGTCCAACAATACGATGATCATACGACGTTCACGATCGAATACCTTGGACAGACCTATCCTGCTCAGACTTCATTGGTCGGAGAATTCAATGTGTATAATGTCTTGACGGCGCTCAGTGCTGCTAGCTTGATAGGATTACCTATCCAGCAGGGGATCAGTGCGATAGCTTGATTTACTCAGGTCGATGGGAGGATGAATGTCTTGGAGCATGATGGAGTCAAGTATGTTATTGATTATGCTCATACACCTCATGCCCTCGAGAGTGTCTTGTCGTATCTATTTACTATCAAAGGAACAGGAAATCTGATCCATATTTTTTGAGCGACGGGTAATAGAGATAAATATAAGAGGCCTGATATGGGTAACATCTCCGAACAGTATGCGGATGTTATGATCGTGACTGATGATGATCCTGATATCGAGAATCGTCTGGATATCATTGCGCAGGTCTTGTCAGAAGTCAAGCGTAGTGAGGGTGATAGGCTGTACGTCATACCAGAGAGAGAATTCGCGATCCAGTTATCTACTCAGATAGCGCAGCCAGGGGATATTGTGGTGATGACGTGACTAGGACATCAGCAGATACAGATTACTAACCGAGGCAAGAGAGAGCGGAATGATGAGCAAGTATTGAAGAAAATATTACAAGCTACGAGTTAGAAGTAATACGTTGCAAGTTCATAAGCTACAAGATAGTAGATTACAAGGAGACAAAAATAACTTGCATTTTACCAAAAAAGTATTATTATCAATTTTAATATAGCTGAAAAGCACCCCCCAGCAGGAGAAATTCTGTTGGGGTTCATAATATATTAAAAAAGTCTGTTAAAACATGTAATTGCTGATTTTATCGCATATCTGTTTGATCTCTTGTTCGCTAACAAGGGGTATGAATTTATTGTGTACGGTAATGTTATTTATTTTCCTGTTTAATCTTTTAATACTGATAGATCTTGCTTGATTGAGTAGACAATAACTTAATTCTCTTAGTCAGTATGTCTGATATTGAGTGAGCGCAAGATATTGATGTTTATACTGTTCATGATATTTGCTTGTCAAAGGAATAATATTTACCAAATCTCCTCATACTCATGTTTTGAGTACGAGTACTGGTCTGACAAAGTTTTGGTCTTTGGATATCTCGCTTCAAATATTCACTCATATTTTACATATCCAAAGTTCTCCACGTTTTACGATAATTCTCTTTTTCTTGCTGAACTCAATAAGTTTTTTTCTCTGTTCCATTCGTCAAAAAGCTCAGAAGTTTTATTCATATAAATTGATGTAGTGTAGAATAAGGTAAAAAATAACTATTTACCCATACATTTTTAATGACTGTGCAAGTGTGACGACTTGTTGCTTGATAGATTCGGGAGATTGAGATCATTGGAGTGTGATGTCGATGAGATGTGCGATGGTGTGCATATCGTCAGGAGTAGCTCATCTGGTCGTCATAGCTTGGACTCCTAGACGTAGTCCTGATGGACGGAATGGAGGGTTGGGGTCGTTGGGGATCGGTGATTTGGATGTAGAAATATGTACAGCGTCGAGTATTTTTTGAGCTTGATCTCCATCTATTCATTGTTTCCTGAGATCGATGACGATCATGTGGTTTTCTGTGCCTCCTGTGATGAGATCGTATCATAGATCGATAAACGCTTGACTGAATGCTTGTGCGTTGCTCAAGACGTTGCCAGCATATTCTTGGAATGCAGGGGTTGTTGCTTCATCTAGGGCTACCGCGATAGCCGCAATAGTATTCATATGAGGACCTCACTGTATGCCAGGAAAGACTGCTCTATCGATGAGTGTCGGAATATGTTCTTTGATCTTAGGTACAGATTTCAAAGGATTGGAAACCAGACCCTTAGACAGGATGAGAGCTCATCTGGGTCATCTGAGTGATTTGTGGGTGGTAGTCATCATCACGTGAAATCCCGCATCCAGGGGGTTGGGAACGACTCATCCGGCAATGAGTCAGCCGATATGTGACATATCTGCGAAGGCAATAGCGCCGATCTCGTCGGCAATCTGCACGAAGCGCGGATAGTCCAATTGTCTGGTATACGAACTAAATCCTGCCAATAGCATCTTGGGACGATGAGTGAGTGCAAGATGTCTGAGTTCGTCATAGTCGATAGATCCATCAGGTAGTGTCTTATATCCAATGAAATTGAAGATCTTAGACATAAATGTCACTGGTGATCCGTGAGTGAGGTGTCCTCCATGACTCAGATCCATACCCAAGATCGTATCACCCGGATCAAGCAATCCAAAATAGATGGCGATATTGGCTGCGGCTCCCGACAGAGCTTGGACGTTGGCGTGATCTGCATGAAATAGAGCTTTGGCTCTGTCGATAGCGAGTTGTTCGAGTTGGTCGGTATAGTTCTGTCATCCATAGTATCTCTTGCCAGGATATCATTCCGCATATTTGTTTGCAAAGACGCTGGACTGAGCTGCTAATACTTGTGGCGATTGATAGTTTTCGCTGGCAATGAGTTCGATACTGCTAGCTTGACGAATAGCTTCGTCGGATATGAGTTGTGAGATGATTGAATCCATAGGAAATGGTTAGTAGTAAATGGTGATTAGTAATGAGTGAATGTTGTATGAAGCATTAGATCCGCTGAAAAGCGATGAACGTCCGCGGAGGTGTCCTGCAAACCAGGAGATTCGTAATGACTGCTGTTTGTGAAATATCAAAAACCTATACTGAAATATACTAGTAACGCAAGTGTCATTGTTGTTTTGTTGATATATGAGGGTGGTCAGATTTTTTTTGAGTTGCATTTGGGTGGTGAGATGATCATATATAGATGCAATGGATATTTTTTATGTCTAATTATTATTTCATGGTATCTTTTCGTAGTATGGTTATTGTTAGTAGTATGGTGATGATGTCACTCGTATCTAGTATCGCATCGGCACAGACTGTCGATATGTGACGCGTCCAACAGCAACGAATTACCCGAATCAATACAGAAAGAGCAACACTATGACGTAGTCCGTATGTTTTAGATGTGCGTCTCAATGAGACCGCTCAGAACTGGGCAAATTATCTCAGAGATAAAAACATAACAAATCGAAAACGTGTTCATCAGAGAACGCCTTCTGATGGGGATTATCATTATAACAATATCTTGAGTCGATTCAAAAAACAGGGAGTAAGGTTCGAAGGTAGAGGTACAGCTTATACAGAAATCGTAGGACGATGAACTGTTAAATGTAAAGAAAACGACTGTACTGATGAACTCATTGCTGCTACTAGATTTAGCCGAAATTATTTGATTGAAAGAGAAAGACCTTATTGGTGAGTACATTATAAAGCTATCGTGAGTCAAAAATTCGATCGTATGGGAATATCTGTAGCAGTAGATCGAAAGACTGGGAGATACTGGATGGTAGGACATGGATCTGTGAAGATAGCTCCGAGTAAGTAATTAAGCAATACTTTATCTTTTCTTCTCTTTGATATGAAAAAACAGTTGCTTTCAATGCTTTTGTGATTCTGTATTCTCTTTTCAGGGTTGTCTGCTCATTGATCTCTGGTATTGTGATCCGTTGATTATGCTTGGACTGATTCCGACAAGCAACTAGCCACCAAAATTATATGAGTGATATCTAGAGAAAGTAATGTTAGACAACAAAAACGACTGTCTGCTATAACAAATATTATGTATCGTGACGATATCTCTCTCAGAGTAAGAGCTATATTGAATGTAGTACAATTGAATGTTACAGATATGCAAAGAACAAATGCTTCTGTTGTTGTGCCTTCCCTTTCTTCTTCTTCTTCTTCTTCTTTTTATTCAATACAGAATTGATTGGTGTATAAAGACTCTACTGTACTGTACGCAGATTTCTTGAAAGATGGTGATGCCTGTGTAGAGGGACAATTTTTCCAAAAAGCAAAGAATATTCTTGCAGAGAACGATACATATCTGGTGTTGAGTATAGAGTCTTGACCTTGTTGATTTGGATCTTCTCCAAGCTCTTATTTGATAGATAAAAAAGATGATGTTGCCCATTTTGTTGCATTCTCAGAAGATATAGAATGAGATTTATATGCTTATCAGCAAACAATCAATAATAAACTTGAAATAAATAAGTATCAATGACGAGTACTTTGATGAAATCGTTCTATTGCACCAAAATTATATTATGAGGGATACAATTGTCCAGAATGTTGATTGCAAAAAATTTGAAGCCTTGTTGTTGATATTGATGATTTAAAAGATTTTGTTGTTGAATCTGATATTTATAAAAAACTCAACCCTACTAATTAGTTTTTTCATTTTGTAAAAGGGTTTAATTCCCCTTATTGCTGCTATGTCTCTAGAATCCTGATATGCAATACTCACGAGGCTCTTTGTGTGATGTCTCGCACTCATCTTGGTGAGTGTGATATTTTGGCGAATGGTGTCGATGTATGGGGATGTGCAGCAAGTCACTGAGATGATACTCATCTGGAGATGGTATCGATGATTTGTGGCTGTGAGCGTCCTGTACGTATCAGCAATGCGACAAATGGACTGGTCTCGAGATCGCCGTGTCAAGACATGGGGACTGTTTGTGCATGGAGCGTGGGCATGATGGATTTTTTTGGCTCAGATCATGCAGATGCCTCCAGAGATGTTGGCATGAGTATGATGATGATTGATTATGGCATTAGTTTTGATTCAGCTTTCTCATTGGTTTTTTAGATTGGTGAGCGTAGTCGTTGCTATGGGTGTACTGTTGGTAGTGGCGTTTTGGATCATACCCACATATCCACATACGCTGGATCTGCAGCAATGGTTGTCCTCTCGTAGTATCCGTATCCAGGTACAGCGTGCTGATGATGCTGATGAGTTGCGTGATGCACAGGCTCAAGTCGCTGTGTATTCTGGTGCTTCGATCCAAACGTACCAGCTTGATGATTTGACGGGACTGAGTCTGGATGGAATAGACACGATAGCGTATCTGTCTACAAATGCTGGGTTAGATACGACTGTGAGGATAGGGTTGCCTGATGGTGCGGTGTTGACATTGCTGCCACAGAGCTCTATCAGTCTGATGGGTGAGTGAGTATCTGATACGGGGTCACTGCTAGGATCGTGGCGTCGACGTGTCAATCAAGGTAAGATAGGATTCACTGATCGTATTCAGCGTCCATCTGTCCGAGATCGATCGCTCTCTGTGACTAATCAGGGTGTCAGCTGTCGTGATGGTATCGTGTCTGTATCATCCACAGATACTAGTATCCGGTGTACAGGATCTCGATATGCTCAGCAGTGAGTGTCTGAGTGATCTGATAGTCAGACTACTACTGGACAGAATGGGTCTGGCGCTCTCCCAGCTCGTGTGATGGCTAGTGGCTGACAGATACAGCTACCGGCATGAATATATATCTCGACAGATATCGGTCGAACAGGGATGAATCAGACTTGAAATCAGACCTGAATGGATAATTGATTGGTGTCGATATCTGGAGTGCTGATAGATCAACAACAACAGCGATTGCAGTATCGCGCTCAGCTGGATCAATGGCTGGATGATAGTACACAGTGGACCTGGACGGTAAGCCCCATGATGGAGCAACCGATTCGTCGAAAAATGCAGCTGCTCGCCACACGAAAACCTGCAGAATATTCTCATCAACTCAGACAATTTCATCTATATCAATATATCCAGTGACGCTATCAGGGCGGAATAATTGATACCTGAGCGGTCCAAGTACTTGATATGCGACCACAATAGTCAATCTCTCAAAATTTTGCAAAAAAATAAAATCTGACTATACTCATAGCAAGTAGTGTCAGATTTTTTTTAATGATTTGTATAAACGATATGTTGCATAGATATTGGAAAGCTCTTCGTTTGATGGAATTTTGAGATTGAGGCACGTTTAATTTCGCTGATGCGATACAAGAAACACAAACGACTCAAACAACTCAGGAAACGACGTCAGATATTCCTGAGGTGACTGATCGTGTTTTGGCGAATGCGGCAAAAAAAGAAGTAAAAACTGTAGATGAAGCAGAGAACAAGGCTTTGGATGAAGCAGATAAACCATTTGTCGATGAGCTCACGAAGCTCAAACAAGAGGCAGAAAAAAAAGTATTAGATGAACAATATGGGTTAGAGACGCTGTTGGGAGGGACTGATCTGTGAAACCAACTCTCGGCTACTCCCGAAAACAGAGAAAACCTCAAGAACATCCAGGAAGCTATCGACGTATATGTCGCCAAGGAAATAGTCGAGGTCGCCGGACCCAAGATGAGTAAAATCATCGCTACTCATATCGTCCACACGCTCTTGGATCTGTGTCAGACTTCTGGCGATGTGACCGAATTGATCAATGCGATGAAACAGTTCGGATGAGGTTCATTCATCCAAGAGACGCTCAAAACAACCAAAAAACAAATTGAAAACTGACTGAATGGTCTTGTTTCTCTTTTTGGTGCTAAGGCGACTACTGCGGTCGATAAAAATCCGTTTGGACGTTTTGAGCAATTGTTTGATCTGATTAGAGATAACGAAAAACATCTCACTGCAATTGATCCTCACACTAAGGGTAAGAAACATTTTCTCGAACAATCAGCTGTGTTAGCAGATCCAAACTCTTTTGCTGATTTTTTGAACTCACCAAGATTTGCTCAGGAGATTGCTGGAGGCAATGGTCAAACGTCAGAAAATCGTCAAGAAGAGATTCATGATCTCTTTGGTATCCAAGAATGAGTACCACCAAATCCTCAGGCGACTGCAGAAGCGTTTGAGACTTTATGAAATAAAGTAGATGAAAAAGGTAATAAGATATTCGAAAAGATCGATCCTGTGCAATTGAGCGCAGCGATGGCAAATCTGGCTAACGCACAAGGAAAAACTGACGTAGAAAAAAAGGCGTTTCTCGCACAAGGTGCGACAGCATTTGGGGTGTTAGATGGATTGATGAAAGGTGCATGACCAATGTTATCCGAGTTGTGAATTACTTCTACTAACGCTTATGAGTTCTTGACTGATCCTGATTCGACTGTGTGATCGATCTTGAATATGGCTTTGAAGTTTTTCTGATTCAAAGGATGAGTGGATGATCTTGCATCGACGTATTACGAATCCAAGAGACAGTCTGAATATCCCAAACAAGCTCTCCAAGCATCCAATATTATCCAGGCATATGCTATGAAGTATGATATCAATATTTCACAGGCTTATAGTATTGCTAGTACGCAAAAGGTTTCTAATGTTCAAGATTTCTATCCTGATATGCCTCACAGTGAAAAGGGCTTGTCTGCATCGATCTTAGCAGCCAAAG
>JBGTAD010000048.1:0-1955 GCA_041750055.1 Candidatus Absconditabacterales bacterium
ATAATTTCTCTCGCTTTTGGGTCGCTAGGACCCATTATCTGGATTTTTTTTTCATTTTTTTTGAGTCTTAATAATAACCAAGACCAAAAAGATATTCTTTTTTTCATTTTTATTTTTTGCTATATTAAATACTAATATAGCAAAACAGCAAGAAGAAATCAAGTTTTTTATAGATTCTATTCGAATACAGTATATTCTGCTCATAAATCTGATAATACCGTAGAAGGAGTATTTTGGATTATGCTTTCTGTGTGAACAACTCCATCTATGATACGGGCGAGAACTCCTTCATTGTCTGATCCACCATCTACTATTATCTTACTGAGAAAACCACCAGCAATCTGATAAAACCTCTCAGGATTAAAAAAGTATACACGACGTTCGTGTGTGCTAGATTCCATACTTGCATGATACTTAGTCCTCAAAAACGTATTAGTATCTGGATATGCATATTCTTTCTTTGCATTCTCTTTTGCAGACTGTTTGGTCTGTGGATTACTCGTTATTTTCGCGCTGATGGGGACATATACGAGAGTACTCTTTGTTTTATCATAGATCACAACGGTCATATCACAGTCTGATTCAATATCGGCTTTACCCATATTTTTGTAGACTTGTGTGTTTACATTTGGCGATTGTTTTTTCAGTATGTATTTGATGATCAATGTCTGTACCCACTCTATGATCACATTATCGATATATCCATCCAGAGGAATTTGTTTGTCACCCAGTCTATGGATTCGATTTTCTGTTTCGGTTTTTTTGGAAGGATACGATGGTATCGTATAATTAGTGAGCATATGAGTTATCCATGCTTTGAGATTTGAGGTATGTTGAGCATTGATAGCAGTTTTTGTATTGGCTGTGGGATAAAGCGATTGGCGGGTTTTCATCAGTGATTGCTCGGCAATTTCTTTTTTGTCAGATTTAAACGATATCTTCTGGTCCTTCCATGTATCGAGTTTGATATTTCCAGCAGAAAACTTTTTTGCCATATCTGTTACTTTATTACTATCTATAGTTGATATAAAGAGATTCAAAACCCTTTCTTTCATCTGCTTCCATACACCTGGTCTCTGTAAACATCAGTCGATAGTTTTCTTTGATGAGCTGTTAGGATAAACAGATTGCATAGCTTCATGAATCTTTGTAGCCTGAGCATTATCAATCTCAAGCATGTTAAGTTCTCCTAATGTGATTTTTTTGGTTAGCAACATCCTGACCAAATCTGATACGGGGATAGTATCAAGAGTCTGGACAAGCTCAGATTTTACTTGTTCTTGTTTTCCAGATGCTTTTAATTTTGTAATTGCTGCTCGATTTACTGGTCATAAAATGCTCTCCATTACTTTCGGATCTTGTGTAACTGCACGATAAGCATCAAGAGGGAATCAAAAATACTTCTCCGTAACGCACGATAGAGGATCTGTCACATCTATCACTGGTGCAGGATTTGAGCGAGGCTGATTTGTGTTTGTAGCATTTGATCACTTTCTCATCAAACATCAAAAAAACATATAATAAATACGATTAGATTAATCATATGTATCATGTGTTTATTGTCAAATATTAGATAATTTCGTATTATTTGATGACGACGAATCTGATACCTACGACTCCATACGATCTTTCATCTTCTGCACTGTAGTATTCCAACATACAATCTTGCAGTTCTTCTCGTGAATATTGGGAGAAAAATTGTCTATGAGTATCACGAAACAGATCATTGAATGAAGGATACAACAAGAGTCATTGAACAATCGCTCATAGTTCTAGTTCAGATTTTTCTTTGTTGATAAAAACTATCTTATCTCAGATTTGTATGAGCTTTCTTTTGTCATCATAGAGACGACATTCCAACAGTTTTTCACCACGAGCGATTCTTTGAAACGGTCAATCGTATAGTGACATCGTATGAGTTTGCATCATAGTATCATTGAGAATATAAAACATCG
>JBGTAD010000049.1:0-7718 GCA_041750055.1 Candidatus Absconditabacterales bacterium
AATATATCTTTTTCTTCTTATCCCACTAACTTTGCTGACATGTGGAGCTATGTAATGTTTGATCAATTTTCCTTGTTCTAATAAGATGTTGCTTCTCTCTATATTTATGGATGGGGCTCTATTTTTCTCTATACGCACAGCGATTCCGCTTAGTTTCAGAAAATCAGTAGATCAAAAAATCTGCATGATGATATAGAGTGTGCAAATGACATAACACATGATTACTGTAATAAAGTTACTGTATGAATACGACAGTAGATTATATCCAGTACATAGTTATTATTTGCAAGAGAACGTGATGATTCTTCTAGAAATTCCGTTACTTGACCCTAAAAACCCGTCTGCACCTCCACCATCTTGGCATATTTCCCACCTAGGGCGATGAGTTCGTCATGCGTTCCTTGTTCGATGATTTGTGATCAATCGTCATGATGCGGGCGGTCAGTGTACGGACGATCAGTGATCGCCCCTACCGGTTTATCAATATACAATATCCTATCTGCGTGCTTGACCGTCTGGAGTCTATGTGCAATGATCACCACCGTCCTGTCTTTGAATAATTCTTGCATTGCTTGAGAGACGAGTTCTTCACTAACCGAATCCAGCGCTGAGGTGGGTTCGTCCAGGAGGATGATTTTTGGATTTTTGAGCATGATCTTGGCGATAGCGAGACGTTGACGTTGTCATCATGAGAGACGCACACCACGTTCACCGATTTCGGTATCCAGACCTTTGGGGAGATCGTAGACGAATTGGCATTGTGCCTTAGATAAAACAGCAGAAAATTCAGAAGTTTCAGAAGTTTTCAGATCTGTACTTTTTGTCTGTTTATTCTGAATATTTTGAACATTCGAAATTCAATATAGAAGGTTCTCCCTCACGGTCCCATCGAAGACGCTCGGTTCTTGGGTGAGATATCCGATATGACGATAATAGGAGCTGAGATCGTGTTTTTGTATGTCGTATTTATCAACCAAAACATTGCCTTGGTCTGGTCTGAGTAGTCAGGCGATAATTTTCATGATCGTGCTCTTCCCTCATCCGCTAGGTCCTACGAGAGCGTATATCTTGCCTGATTCTAATTCAAGACTCAGATCTTGTAACACTTTCTTGCCTTCGTAGCTGAACGTGAGGTGTGTCAGCTTGATATTTCCTTGATTGAATACAAAAAGGGGAAGTTGCTGACCTGATTGCATGAGTGGGGTCTGGTCGAAGAAATCTCGCATCTGACGAGTAGAGTCGAGAGCGAATGATCGTCAAGTTTGTAAGGTTCGCATTTGATTCATCACTGAATCTAGTGTGGTGACGATGGTGAGTCATACAACCAGATCTCCTAGATTCGTCTCTCAAGTTCCTAGTCCGTATCACACCGTCAAATAGACAATGATTCTCAGTGTATTGACCATGCCAGCGATGATAATGTAAGACCCATGACTTATTTTGTTTTTTTTGTGATTGATGATTTGAATCTCGTCTTCGAGTGCTTTGAGTTTGTTAATTTCATAATGAGTTTTGTGAGATTGCATGATTTCGATTTTGTTCATCAGGAGACGTACGAGTGTCCTGGATCTCTCGTGTTGTAACTCCATACGGCGTTTGCGTCGCTGCTGTCATCACTGATGTGTCATTCAAAATATTCCGATCGTGATGATACAAAATATCAGAAATCAGACACCATATGATCGATGAGAGAGTGAGGCAACTCGAGCTCCTACGATGAGTTGAAACCCAAGATCAGGAATTCTCAGGACATAGAGATTGAGTTGATCTGCTCGTGTTCCCATTCCTTTGTCGACTACTGAGATGAGTTTTCCGGTTCCTAGTTTCTCGATCTGATTTTGATCCAGAGAGAAAAACTTCTTGAGATATGTCTCGTGACAATATTTCAAGACCATAGCCATTATTGCAAATCTGAATGGATTGCTACGCTGGATCCATCGGTTGAACAGCTGATAACAGACGAATAGGCCTGCGAAGATCATGAGTCGGGTCTGCCCTTCTGCAGGAGAGCGTACGTAGGCATTGGTGGTCTCACGCAAGATATAGGCGATGAATCACGCCCAGATTCCTCGCATCGTCGCGAGAGCAAACAACCTGGTGGATACTCCCGGATAGGAGCGCATGGGTTCGCAGAGGCGATAGAGTTCTTGGGAGAAGGTACGATGCATAGGGAGAGGAGAAAGGAGTAAAAAACAAAAAAAATCTGAATCTGTGTGAAGAAAGTGTTCAGAAAAACATGTGCAACTCTTTGGTATGTGTTTTGTTGATGAAAAAACAGTCAGCCATGACGTGTCTTATAGAGAATAACGATTAGGGATGAGGTTTGTGACAGAAATTTGTTTTTTTGAGAATTGCAGGTACCAAAGATTTTTTGATCAAAATCTGTTGAAAATCATCAAAAAGTATGTACTATAGCAATACTTTATACATACTAAAGGCATATGATAAATTGGGAACAGCGACAGTTTACACGAGACGAAAGCAAGAATAATCGTATTCGCGAACTGAGACATACCACATTTGACGCTCTTGCAAAAGATATCGTCGATTGACATTGTCTTACGATCATTGACCACACGCTACCTGGATATACACACCAAAAAATTATTGTCCTGTGGCATCAACATTACACACGATCAATTCCGAGCTATCGAGACCACACGACAAAAACAATCACTCTTATTACCGCATTCCCCAATCGCAAACTTCACGCATTTTATCTTTCCTAATCAACATGGCTATCCACAACATTATCGCCCACCTTCCTTCTCATATCCAAGACTGCATCCTCAACGATCGCGATCTCTCACAAACCATAACAGAAAATAATCTTGACAAAGAAGAAATCGACGCATTGCTCGTGACGGCAGATTATGCAGAATCCATGATACGCAAACAGCCTATCACAATCAAGATTGCTGTATGAGTCCTCCAGCGCCTCAAAATCAAAGCTAAGCAAGAAGGACTGCCTTATCAGACGTATGTCAATTCATTGCTCTACAAAGCAACCCTCTAACATTTCGTTCTTTTTTCGATTCTCAGCACCATCATTTCCTACTCGATATTTTGCCTTTCCAATCCCCAGTCGATGGGAATTTTTTTGAAATATGTTTTTCAAAACTACCATTATGCCAATATTTCTGAATATCTTGAATGTTCGCTTATCCCAACTCCACTACCTGCGTGATCATCATCTGCTGGATAAAATACTCATCATGACTCACGAGGATGAGTGCTCATTCATAGTCGATGAGTGCTTGCTCGATCGTCTCTCTGGTCGGGATGTCGAGATGGTTGGTCGGCTCATCCAAGATCAGGAGATCATAGGTATTGGTCGAGATCTGTGCAAATCTGAGACGCACACGCTGTCCGTAGCTGAGATCTTTGACACGACGACGTCGATGTTCTTCTCCTAGCCCAAATTGTTTGAGGACCGACTTTGCGAGACGCTCGTCAGCATAACCCGTACCAGCTTTGGCGATGAATTCATCCAAGACTTTGGCAGTTGGGTTGAGTTCGGTGAGATGCTGATCGATCATACAGATACGTAGCTCAGGAGCCAAACGAATGCTGACACTCTTCACGTCAGATCAGACGATGTACTGACGGATAGCTTTCAAGAGCGTCGATTTCCCGCATCCGTTAGGTCAGGAGATGAGCAGTCTGTCGGTGCCGTATATTTCGCTCCCTTGAACATCTGAAGATCTCTGAACCTTCTGAATATTCTGTTTGGGATCTATACGATCATACATCTCTCTCACCAGCTGCTGGATACCGTCTGGGGCTCGCTCGACACTCAGGATAAACTTCCCGCGATGCGTACCACCAGACAGGTTTGTGGTCAGATTTTTGTGTGTTGTAGGTTTAGGCGCTTCTTTGGAGATGATCTCACGTTCAAAAAGTTTCTCTCTCGAACGAATGAGCCTTCCTCGTTTGGGGTTGTCATAGACGCTTGCTCTCTGTTTGAGATCTGCAATTCGTAGTTCCATTTTGCGTTTGCGTTTGAGTCGGATCGTGTGATCAGCGAGGGCGTTTTGGTAGCGATGTTCTTTCTCGATCTTGTAGGCGTCGTAGTTGCCGTCATAGATATGTGCTTGGTGGTCTGCGATCTCCACGATGGTCGTACAGACTTCGTTGAGGAGGGCGCGATCATGAGAGATGAGTATGATCATTCCTTTCCAAGTATTCAAAAATCTGACCAACCACTCTTGGGTAGCGGCATCGATGTGATTGGTCGGCTCATCCAGGAGTAGGATCATACGCTCTTGGAGTAATAACTTGGCAAATGCGATCTTGCGTTGTTGACCTCATGACAGATCGCTAATGAGGCGATCCAATTCGATGTCTCACATCTAGAGTTCGTCCAATACGGAGATGATTTTGTATTCTTCTCGATCGCCAGCAATATAGTTAGACAGATAGCCACGGATGGTTACTGTGGAGGCGAATTCTAGCTCTTGAGGCAAATAGCCGATCTCTCCGACCACCCTCACGTGACCGCTTTCAGGTTTCAGTTTTTTCATAATGAGATTGAACAGCGTGGACTTGCCACAGCCGTTCGCACCGATGAGTCAGATGATCCTATTGCCAGTCAGTGAGAGGTTGAGTTGCTCGTACAGGAGCTGATCTCCAGCGTAGTAGCTGAGGTTGTTGAGATGTATAGTCATGGGAAAAAAGTATCAGGTATAAAGTAAGGACATGGGTTTGCTCTGTCCGAGGGTATGGTGGTAGGATGTATTTTTGGGACATCTACAGAAAAAACCCTGGTCAACAGACAGGAAAAAAGGGATCTATCTCTTACTCGTGACCTCACCACAAAAAGAAAAAAGTCTGACCGAAGTCATGGTAAGGTTACGAGGAGATGCTTATGCTGCTAATCAAGCTTTGCGTGGATAACGCACTGGCAGGGAAATGATGTCCATTGGTGCTAAAAAAAATTGATAAATCTTAGATAGTATAACGCATAAGACGGTAATTTGTGACAAAAAAACATACTACCTCTTGCGAAGTAGTATATTTACAGGATACATACTATCCCATTCCTGGGATAGTACAGTCAGGGAATGATGATGCTGTATGTGTCCTTACAGAATGCGACCCACCACGATGGTAGGTGAGGACAAGATTGAGGCTGTACGCATTCTTATCGATCTATTGAATCTTGATACAAGAATAGGCATCTTGATGAACAATTGCAAGCATAAGTTCATACGGATTTTGATAAACTCCGTTCATGATAGATGTAATAATAGATGGGGAATATCATGAAACCAGTCAAACATACTCTTCATTTCACGTTGCTGGCACATTTCCTATCCTTCCATGCACATTCCAAAAAACCACAAATGGCAATATATATCATGCATCACAATAACGACGTTTGATCATCTCTCGATGAGTTCCTCATCCTGTTGCTTCATCAAACTCCATATCAGAGATGATGAGAACTTTTTGTGGCATATCTTCAGGAGGAATTTTGTATGTTGTTGCTGTACTAAGAATGAGTTCAAACGTTTTTTCTAGATCAGTATTCATTCATCGATCAGCTTGTTCTACTTGATGAAACTTTTGGTCTAGAGATCAAGAAAGATACTGCAAGGTAGGTGTAGCCGAAAATGTCATAAAAGCATTTTGGAAATGCCCTGTATTTTTTTCTGACAAATACACTCATAAGGATATAGATACATCCATCGGCAATCCTTGCATCGATCATGATACATCACAGATAGGCAACATCGATCATGATGTTTCATATGAAGCAAGGTTCTTTCGTTGTGCTTCAAGAATATCTCATTGATCTTGATTTTTTCGTGATTGATAGATCTGATACGGATACAATACACTTGCATTGAGTGTTGCTTTTCCAGCAGTCACGTCACTAATTCGACTGGCAAATCTCTGCGGATCCTGTCTCATAAATGCTTTTTTATAACAATGAAAGGCACAGGATGGGACAGAAGAATAGGCGATATTATTTCGTTGATTTGCACACATTTGTTGTTCCACGGTCTTGGAAAGAGCAACGATCGTTTTTCTTCGTTGTCTAGGTGTATATCACAGTTTTTTGGCAAATACTGACGCCTCACGTCACTGTCTTGGAAGTCGTTTGGCAAGAAGAGCGTCCTTTTGAGCTAATCCGATACGAACACAAGCAATAATATGGTCTATCGTGCCCTCATCGCAGTCAGCCCACACATCATCCCACCTCCCAAAGACAGGAATATACTGCCTCAGTGATTCGACTCTCGAATCATACACACACAAAGCATTCCATCCGACACGAAAGAATCTCCTTTCTCCAGCTCCTCATCTTATGTTTCTTGCCCAAAACAGTATTTTACAACAAAGATTAGAATCTGACTGAAACGCCTTCAAGACGAGTTGTTGGATGTCTGTCTCACTCATATCTCTACTCGCTCCAGCGAGAAAAAACATATCCAAACAGGGATGAAGTGACGACTTATGGGTTTTTGCACCATTATGAGTCGTTGTTATATTTCGTAGCTTTTTGATCAATTCTGAAATCATGCGTATGAATATAAGAAATAAAGCAATACTATTTTTTCCAGGGAAGATCTTGTTCTCCAGCCATTATACATCCATACGGAAGTATTCTGTCTACAACCTCACCTAATCAGAACTGTTTCATTTGAGCTTGAACTGCTTGTGCATTTTTGTAAGCGCTGGGAAGCTCTGAGAGATCTGGTTTTCAGGAGAAGAAGCGAACATCTAATCACTGAGTCTCTTGTGCTACAACTGATTCAAGAGACCTAGATCATAACTGTATTATGTGTTTGCTACGACTCATATTCCTCCCAGCCCCATGAGGAGCAAAACCCAAGTTGGTCTGTGTCGTAGATCCTCTCACGATCAGTATCGGCTGACTCATATTGAGAGGAATAAGCCTTAGTCACTGATACGAATCAGGAACAAACAAATTATCCAACGGAGTAGCTCCCTTTCCATGATAAAAGAGATCATCTTTCTTGAAGACAAAGTTATGTTCGTTTCGAAATCTCAACAATGGAGTAATGGCCAATGTTTCACAGATCTGTTGATGGATAATAGTATGATTGAGTTTGGTCCAATCTCTGACGATTTGTAATGCTTCTCGATATTCTATCCCTTCTGTTGTATCAAAAGGAATCCACGCATTCATTGATGAGGTTTGTGGAGAGATTCTCTGACGAAACTGTTCTGCAACAGCCATTCCGTGTTTGTATAATTGTGCTCAGACGCCACGACTTCCGTGATGTGTGACGACGATTGTTTCAGCACTAGACTCTAATGTTCCAACAAACAAGAAATGATTCCCATCTCCTTGTGTTCCTAGATGGGCAGTAGCAAGAAACAAGGTCTTTTGATCATTAAGAAATGCATTAGAACGCATACGATCTTCTAGCTCAGAAGGAAGAGGGTGAAACACTGCTCTGTGTCCAAATCCAAAATGTGTAACGCTATGAGCCACCTCCAGCAGCCTCTTGGGATCAATATGTCCACAATTAGTCATCATCACTGAACAACAAATATCTGCAGAATGCATCGCGGGGTGAATAGCATTACGAGCGACGGCAACTCATCCGACAGGAATATGTCAGACAGGTCAAGTAATACACGCATCAGGCATGATTGCACCAGCGACGATAGTAGGGGTCCTCATGAGCACATCCATCGTCTCTTGTACCAGACGAATATTTTCTTGTTCTAAATCATCTAGC
>JBGTAD010000050.1:0-2030 GCA_041750055.1 Candidatus Absconditabacterales bacterium
TGGTCAGATTTGGTTAATCTTGCTCATTGTAGAGATTGACGATAGCGGATCTTGACTTGGATGTCTGACGGGAGCTGATCGATATGATAGTCTGGATGGATTCGATGCAGATCTTTGATCAGGCAGTGAGATTCGAGGAGTTCTGACGCATCTTTGGGACCTACGATGACGGTATTCGATGTTACATCGATCTTGATGACGTAGACTTGTTGATTGAGTCACAGGCCATGACGCTGCCCGATCGTATAGAAGTACGCACCCTGATGTTCTCCGAGTGTGTTCCCTTGCAGATCGACAATAGGACCAGGTTTGGTAGGGAGATATTGCTGGAGGAAATCACGCATCGGGATATCTCCGATAAAACACAAACCCTGACTATCAGCACGTGTAGCGTTGGGGAGTCAGATCTGGTTGGCTAGTTCTCTGACCTCAGATTTCATCATCTTACCGAGAGGAAAATGCGCATGAGCCAGTTGGTCTTGCGAGAGTCTCGAGAGGAAATAGGATTGGTCTTTGATGGGGTCGACTCATTGATACAATCAGAAGAAAGAAGAATGCTCAGAAGATGGTTGAGATGAATGTTGATCTGATTCTTCCTGTTTTTTATTTTCTCAGACCTCTGGATTTCTGGATTTCTTCAGGATCTGTGCATAATGCCCGGTAGCTATACCGTCACATCCCAGTTTTTTTGCTTCATCCAAAAACAATCCAAACTTGATCAAATTATTACAAAAAACATCAGGATTGGGTGTCAATCCTTGCTGATACGTATGGATGATATAATCGATGATCTGCTTTTGATATTCATTGCGGAAATCCGTGATGACGAATGTTTTTATTCCTATATGTGCAGCCACTTTGATAGCCATGTCTCTGTCTTCGCGAGTGGTGCATCCTGGAGCGTCAGTCGTATAGTTTTTCATGAATCCTGCGACGACATCGTGACCTTGCTGTATGAGCAAGTGAGCAGCAATAGCACTATCCACTCATCCTGATAGTCCTACTAAGATACGACTCATAGCATTAGTACAAATAGTAAAGAGTTGGAAACAGGTGAAAAATTGCTCCTTATATGTTTTTTCGTACGCCACGGCAGACATCACTTTGTTTGGTGAATCCCGATTATGCGTTTGTTCCGTTTCTATGTTTGTATATGGATTGTGTTTCTCTTGTTATCTCATTCCATAGAACGGATGGCGACTACAGCCTTTGGTCTCACAAAAAACTCTGCCTATACGTAGTCCATCAGTAGTATTGCGAAGGTCTACACGTCGCTGTTCTGTATATGTTTGCGCATTACTAGATCGAGTATAGTTGAGCTCATATAGGATCTGTGTGGGTATCTGATTCTTGTTGGCTACGATGCTGATGTTTTGTACACGTAGTCACTCGATCGTCAATCACGCCTTGAAACGAGCTACTCTCGTAGGATTGAAATATTGCTGATAGGTCGTTCGATTATTGAGTCCAGGAGTAATTCGTTGAGTCATTTGTACCGAATCATCTCATATGGCCTTATAGTATCCTTGGACTAGATCGCTGACTGTTTTTTTTCGGTTGGGAGCAATGACGGTTTCTATTATACTAGGTACAATATCTTCATCTGTTGTTCAGCCTGTTTGGTCGATTCCAGTAGCTACGAGTCAGCTATTAGATTGAACTTCATCAGATCCAGCAAGCAATGAAAAATCTGACAGATTTGCGATACCTAGAGTCGGTTGATTCGGTCATATATTACCGCGTGCCATTTGGAATTTGACTAGTGATGACATGATATATCCTAATATTGCAGAGGAACATAGCAAAAATCACAAAAACAAGACGTTGTGAGGAGCTGTAATCTTTCTGATAAACGATGAACTATTGCTAAATAGTCTTTTGATGTTGGCACGTCATGCTGTCTGGTTATTTGGTGTTGTTAGTACTTGTTGTTGATACATGATCGTATTGATTGACTGTCACTGTTGTATCGATTGTTTTGGTTTGATAAAAAACTTTTTTCTCTGCTGTTGTGTTGGTTTCTTTGGTTT
>JBGTAD010000051.1:0-5400 GCA_041750055.1 Candidatus Absconditabacterales bacterium
GATACTGAGACGTACGAAACTGAACTCAAGGATAATATAGGAGATCGTGATGCAGATCGCATACGTGATCGTCGTGAAGCAGTGATGAAATCTCTGGAAGACAAGATTTCTGATGATGAAGACGTAGATATTACCAAGTCAGATATTCGTCTACTTGATCGCAAAATCGGGCGAGATAAGATATGATTGATCATCAATACTCTCTCACAGACTGTAGATGCAGATGGAAATGTATCGTATGATATCGCTAAAGTCAAAAATTTCGAAAAGAATCAATTATCACAAAATCGAGATCAAAGTCTAGAATGATATAGACAATCACTCAAAACATCTATCCAACTCAGAGTAGACGAAGCAGAGAAAAAAGCAGATGAAGCATCTAATCGCAAAGAAAAAAGAGCTGCTAAAAGAGAACTGAGAGCTGAAAAAAGAGCTTTGTCTCAAGCTATGAATGCATTGGATTGATTGTCAAATAAAGAAGCGCGCAAGATGTCGTCACTATTTGCCAAAATCTCAGAATCAGATATGAGGAATCTCAGAGAAATCTGAATGACAACTAATAATGTGATCGCCGCATGAAATGCCGTAGAACAAAACAAACTATTAGATGCAAAACTCGAAGGTCTTGATAGTAAAGATAGACTGACGTATGTGATCAATAGTTTGGCAGATTTTGATGGAGATGGTAAGTTAGAGACTGATTATATCGGGTCGGCTCTCAGTGAAGCCCAGATGAAGCAGATGCTGTTACACGCTTATCCTAGACCCAATTATGAAGAAATACTCAATAAGAATACTGGAAAGAAGGAACTGAGACTGATACCAGGAGAAAAAACTAATAGACTCCTCGCTAAAGTACTCTCTGTCGCAGGACAGAAAGCAACGGATCCCGAATTTAAAAAAGAAATGCAGAGAATAGCATGAGAAATAAAAGGATCTTCTCCAGATGATGGAGTTACACTTTTTGCTAATGCTCTCAAACAAAACCAGCTCTTGAGAGATATCTATAAGACGTCGTCAGAAATGTCTGCAGAATTTATCAAAGATAAAAAAGTCTGATCAGCAGAAGATGCAACTGACACGGTAGACATGACAGAGACTCTGAACAAAAAAGAGTATCAGCCTTCATTTTCTTTGGCTGAAGCTCAAAAACTTGCCGACGGAATGACTATCGATCGAGAGGCCTTGCCACCAGGACTAGATCAAGCAAAACTGAAAAAAAATCTGGTATACGATATTTTCAAGGTAGCGAATGTCGCTGTAGATACTTTACACTTCAAAGTGTGACAAAATCCAGATCAGAAGTCTGCGTTGGAGGCTGTATTTGGAGATGGTAATGTCTGAGTCGCTGGATCTATGAAAATACCACTGGATGCAAATGGAGCGCCAGTGACGCGAAATAATCCGATCGTCAAGAATAAATTTGGTGAAGTCGTCAAGAAACTTCTCGTAGTCAATCCTGCTATATCAAGAGCTCCTGATGGAAGCATTGTTTTGTGATTAGCTCCATGATTTCAAAAGACGAGTGCCGACAATGCTAATAGATTTAGTATGATGTTTGGGGCTTGAGTCAATTTGTCTACATGAAGTTTTACCTTCGGTCCTTATGCAGAATACGCATTTCAAAACAATGGAGCTCAAAAATTCGATCATGCGACATTCAATAATGCTGCTATAAAAAGATCGTTGGTCTGAGTCGGTGTATGAATACATGGTGATACTCCATTGGATACGATAGCAAGTCTGGTGAATATTGTACAAGTCTCTGTATGAAAAGAAAAAGATTATATCTGATGAATAGATCAAAAAGCTAGAGAAATGGGTAAGCAATTCGATCAGGCACTGACAGGTATTGACAAAGCATTATGAGATGAAAGTGTTGATATGACGAGTCAAGATTCTCTCAGATCATCTCTTGTTAATACGCTTAGACAGACCCTGTGAGAAGGACATCCAGCTTTGAATAGTCTGATGCCATTAGTACAAACCGTATCTGAAAAACTTCAAGAAGACGGATTCTTCTCTACTGCTGAATGAATTCCCAAAGAAAACAAAATTCAATATCTCAAAGCCGCTCTGGTATGATGAGCTGCAGCTATTGTGAATTTCAAAAAAGATAACGCAAATAAAGATCTCAGCTGAGAAGTTCACATTACATCTGCTAAGATCAAGACTTGAGTGAGTGATCTTATTGCTTTGATCTGAGGTCCTGCTGTATTGGGTGCCAAGAAAGTCATCGAAGCTGCGATAAGTATAAGAATCTCGGCTTTCAAAGCTCAATATGTATCTGATGAAGCGCAGTGACAATATGAACAAGGCAGAATTGCAACGGGTGAGAATACGAGAAATTATGAGAAAATCCAATCATTGCAGCAACATGCCGAAAATATTAAAGATTCTTTGATGATTGCATGATTGGAAGTCGTGGCAGATCCTGTCAGTAATACGATCGTGTTGTCTGGAGAATGACTTAGCAATATCAATCTGTATATGAAAAAGGATACGGGTATTGAAAATAAATACGCATTCAAAGATGGTAAATTGGTCTTGGGTAATATAGGAACATATTGGACTCACACAGATCTGAGTGCTGATGGTAAATCAAGTACATTGGTACTGGGAGGAAATGGTACAGAAAATACCGTGCCTTTGGCAGAAACAAGTACAGATATTCCAGGAGAGAAACTTCCTAATAGAGAATGACAATACAAACCACTTGATCAAGCGAAATTTAAGACTCTCATAGAAAGTATCTGAGATACGAATCTGAATGCTTTGGTTTCTAAGCTCAAGATAGACGCTAGTGGTATGATAAGTATCGACTCTTCTGCAACATCAGCTGAAAGTACTATGTTAGAACCATTACTAGGGAAGGTATTGGAGGTAGGAAGTAGTATAACAGCTACTAAAAAAACTGATGGAACATACAAAATAGAATTTACTGCTCCTGTCGCGTGATCTACATGACAAGATAAGGTCAAAGTAGAGTATATTGATTTGGCGAGTACGACGACTCCTACTGAGGTAAATATAGAAGCCAAAGATATGGAATTCTCTGCCGAATTTGCTGAAACAGAGGCTCTTATCTCACAGATCAGTCCTCAAGCTCTATATTCTGCTACTGTGGGTGCATGAGCTTCTAATTACGCAGCATTCTTGAATACAGACTCAATAGCTTCTATCAAACCGTTGTTGAATTGAATCGCATGAGCAGATAGTCTAGATGCACAGAAACTGGCTACTCGTATTGATGGTATCACTGATCCCAAAGAACAAGAATATCTTGTTGCAAGATTTAAGCAGCTTTCTTCGATGAGTCAGGTGACTGCAGACAAAGTGGATGTAGATCCTACGTTGGCGACATGACTGATCAATGCATTGCCTGCATCATTAGACTCCCACAAAGCGGCTCTCAATGCTTTGGTCACTAATCAAACAGATTATGGAGTGAAATTCGCTGAGATAGATCGATGAACTATCATAAAAGACTGATGAGCTGAAGGTAAAAAACTCCTGTATGCTATGAGACCCATCTCAGAAACTATGCAGATGAGACATATTAGCGCCTGATATAACAACCTCAAACAAAAATATGAAAATCGATATAATAAGTGAAGTTTTGAGGCTATTCTCTGATCAGAGAATAATCCAGCGGTCAAAACATCTATCATGGAAGCGAGATCTGCATATATGAATGCTAGCAATATCATGAATAAAAGTACTTGGACTAGGACAAAAGCTGAAAATCTGGTCTGAGTCACTGCATTTTATAGAGGATCAAAGAAAGAATTTGGTATGACAATGCCAGGAGAGACTACTACGGTAGATGCTCACACTGTCCCTATCACCGATCCGGCAGTCAAAAATCGATTTTTGAATAATCATCTCGACAAAAATCCAAATATCAAAGCAATGTACGAAGATGGTCTCATGAAAACGATCAATAAGAAACTGGAAGCTGCTGGGATATCAGAAGATCTCACAACAGAACAAATACAGTCTCTCATGAAGGGGGATCCAGTAGATCTCATGACATCTCAGGGTAAGGTTACAGTTTCGGATATGGATCTGGGTATGGTGTTCTATGCTATGGGAGAGTGTGCAAATGAATCTATTGGTATGCAGTTGAATACATTCAAGATAGCCAAACCTTGATCTAAGCCGGTAGAAATAGAACCAGAAAAATTCGCGTGAGTAGAGCTACAGTGATGAGAACAAAAAACAATCCGCGAAAGAGATATCGAGATGAAACAAAAAGATATGAATCTTGTAGGAGTAGTCAGCAAGAATAGAGAGGTTGCTCCTCCTCCAACAGCACCTGGTAAGGATACATTCGATCCATGACATGGGTCTGACTGAACTCCTTCTAATGATCCTGGCAAAGACACATTCAATCCATGACAATGATCTAACTGAAATGCTCCAAACCAACCTGTAAATACGCCAACGAATACGCCGAGTAGTAATGGAGGAAATACAACAAATGTTCCAGCAAACTGAACAAAGCAAGAATCTTTATGAGGAACTTAAATCTATTTGTTTGATACCATTTTTAAAATCTAAGATCTCTTACACAATGAAAAAAATCCTTTCGTCTATTATGTTATTGTTGATTACGACTAATGCTGTGTTTGGACAGGCGATAGTACCCGCTGGGATCAGTGTTGTTTCCAATCAGGCACGACAATCTACTCAGATTCCTCAGTATGTCGTCAATAATAGATTTGCCGATGCTAGCTGTGTCAATGATCCAGCGAACCCTCTCAGGCAGATTATTAATCAAGCATACTATCAATGACAAAATAGATACTATTTCTCTACGTTCAAGGCAACTACAGATCTCAGTGTCTGGGCTATCGTAAATGCTACCAATGGTGGTGCCTTGTATAATGGAGTGAACGGATTATGAGTACCTACTCCTATCTTAGATCCAGCTAGTTATGCTCCTAATGCTGCTCCTTGGTCTTCGAAGGTATTCGTTTGGAATCCATACTGATCTTTGTCGGCTAGTCCTGTTTTGTTTACACCCAATTCTTTCATCTCTAATTTTGGATTAAGAACCCCATTCAAACCGGCTGGTTCGATGACTATTATCCCTTGGTATAGTGATACTCCTATCTATTTTACTACTACTGCGCCTACCAGGACGACTCAGGCATGACAAATAGTCCATAATATCTGGACCAATCAAATGTACTCTTGATGAGATAATATCGTAGGATCAGGTCTAGAGTATAGTGCACTGGTGCCATGATGAGTGCCGGTAAGTTATTCCGCTCCGCTATGATTAAATGTGCAATATTATGGTAGAGAAGATGGTCCATTAGTCGGTGGTGCCATGCAACATCAATATCTTTGTAGTAACATCTACGTCGCCAAATGTGGTGATGGTGTAGTAGA
>JBGTAD010000052.1:0-2168 GCA_041750055.1 Candidatus Absconditabacterales bacterium
TCGTTGTATGAGGCAGTTATGACTTTGTATCAGTATGACTTGAGTAGCTATCTGCTCAATCAATTAAATTCAGATTTGTTGACTAATCAGTTGATTTCTACTCTTGAAGTAGACTCTGGTGCTAATAGTGCTTTGATTTCCGTTGATATGTCTTTGCTCACCAATAGCCAATTCGAAGAAGGATTTACTGAATTGTTGGGAACTATGTACACTATTCGTCAACAGACAATCAAGCGTTATTATCCTCAGGCATTTGCACGATATGGATCTTTGCATCAACTAGATAACAACAAAAAAATCTGATCGGCTGTCTTTGCGATTGCGCAGTGAAGACTCGTGAGATGATCTGTGAGAATCAATGGTGTCTCGTATACAATCATACGTGATACCATCTGATCATGATTGTATCGTCTCAACAAGACTACTCCTTAATGTCCTAGATGGTGAGTCTTGGATCTTGCATCAATAATCAATTGTTTCTTTCTATGAAAGAACATGCAAGAACATGTAAGATCATGAAAGATGATCATGATAAAAAAAGAATATAAAAAATCTGACTCGCATTACTTTCGTATGAGTCAGATTTTTTGTTTTTTATCATGATGTGTTGGGTTATATTGTATTACATGTTTTGATGTTGCTTAGAATTGTTTGTTTGATCAATCTTTGCTATCGACTGAGAGATGCGTTTTGATCGTATGCTTGGGTCATGCAGGTATATAACGTTGCATTTTTTCTTCGATTGATTCATCAGGTAGTTTGAGAAATTCTGTCAGCTCAGCAACTTTCTCGGCTCCTACTTTGATATGATAATAGTATCTGCTGAGTTGTCATACGACTTTGCTTAGATCGTTATTGGTGCTGATGAGATCGGTCATTTTTTCTTTGAGGATCATGTTTTGTTGGAGATGTTCGTCAAGTTCTGTACTGATATGATTGAGTTCTTTTTGTGTTGTTTTGAGATGAGATCTCAGATCACTGACGATTTCTTTTTGGGCAAATCTGATATAAAACACAAAATATCACAATCCTCATCATGCTAAGAAACACAGTATATATCGTCAGATCATCAGAAAGTTAGAAGTTAGAAGTTAGAAGTTATAGCTACAATACTATAACACATCCCAAAATCAATCATATCTTGATTATAGCGTGAGTTAGTAATAGTTGTGACTATGTTGTTTGTGTTGGGGTTGTTTGTGTTGGGGTGTTCTGTTCTGGTTCTGTCTTTTTTGGGTTAGAGAGGTATCGAATGATGCGTTTGAGATGTGTCAGTTTTTTGGATTTGTGTATTTGTTGGATCTATGTCTTGGAGAATACCGTCGTAGTCCGTCTCGTGTTCCTTTCCATAATGATTGGATCAATGATCGTCTGCGTGCTCGTGACTGTGGAAATAGGAGGATCTTGCCAGTAAGTCGAATCGTATTGCCTGGCAACCCTATAGTGAAAAATACTCGTTGTTGTCAAAGTGATCCGTGCTTGTATGCGAAGAGGATTCTGTTTTTCCCCTTTTGGTATGCACTATCAGGATCACCTACATAGGCTTCTTGTAGTGTATTTTTGGGTCTCTGGAGGTGATGGACGTTGACGTTGGCGGTCGTGATGAGTGTGTATCCACGTTGATATAGTTGATAACTCATATCCAAATCTTCTGCTACAAAGGGAAAATCTTCATCAAACCCGTATTGCTGAAGCACAGCAGTCTGAGCTAAGAAACAATTAGATCATACGAGCTGGATATTTTGATGATGTTGACTGGATGGAATACGTGTACCATGCGGTCTAGCAAGCCAAAAATCGTACCATGCAAATCATTGACTGAGGATAGTATGAGAATGTCCTTTGAGCTCTGTGGGTGCAAGTAGTGCAAGCTTGGGATATTGCTGAGACAGATGGGTTCGTTCTTTTATCAATAATCATAAAAAATCTGAATCCATTGCGTTATCATCATCGATACATATGGTCAGATTTGATGAGGATTTGTTGATACCGATGTTTCTGACGTAGCTGACGCCCTGGAGTGGGACGAAGGTCGGAGTGCTGATATGAGAGATGATCGTATACGGATAGTCTCGTATGTCAGAGAGCTGCTGGCAGTATGCGTCGTATGATTGCTGATCATCAAAATGTCTGTCAATGAGGATGATAATCTCATCCGCCTGACGAGT
>JBGTAD010000053.1:0-6482 GCA_041750055.1 Candidatus Absconditabacterales bacterium
AGTATTATTGAAGCAAAAGCCAGGCAATATGTTATTAATTTGTGATCAAGTAAGTATACAACTATCAAAAATATTCGTACGATCTGATGAGCTGTTTTTTCTAATATTGAATCGAAGTATAATGTTTTGGAATGACTAGAAGTGAATTATCCTCAGCATTCTATGGATACTGCAAGTAAGTCAGAATATTATGCTCTCAGGATAGATGGGGAGGATCACCTTGTACAAGATAATGTGATCAGATATAGTGCGATTTCTCCATTACTCGATATGAATGGTAAAAGGTCTCTTGCCAGAAATAATGTATTATATGATGTATGATACGTATGAGGATGAGGAGTTGGTTATCAGTCAGCAGGAAGGACCAGGCTTTTAAATGGTCAGTCAGAAATAGTCAATTCGTGATCAACGAATGCTATTCGTTATATAGGTAATACACTTTTCAATTCTACATATATTGGTGTTTGAATCGGTCTAGGTAGTGTTATACAATATAATGACACCTACAACACCCAAACTGTCTCTATTGATGCATGAACATATTATTCAGATGCATATACTCGGCAGCCAAATGCCATGAAATGAGATCAAGGGTGAGCAGATGTATCGTATAATCGAGCTCATCGTAATTTTGATGTTAATTATTTTGGTGTAGGGTATTATGTAGATAAATGGCGACACAATCTTTCTATTCATCATAATATTGCACGGTGACTTCCTTGAGCTGCTGTTTTGATCATCGAACAGAGGGATGTATGTCGAGAAGTAAATTGTGATGGAAGTGCTGGATCGTGATGTTGGAGACATTCTCAAAAAACACAGACATATTCTTCCCAACAGCAATGTCTTGACGATTTTGATAGAAAGATATTCGTTTATAATAATACGTTTATCCGTGATTATGATGAAAATGGAAATAACGCCTTCTTACAGGCGTCAACAAAATGAGTAAGCGGTTTGCTTTTGATGAATAATATAGCGCCATCACAGATCAATACGATTGGATCTTGAAGAATCGTTCTCAATAATCTGTTGTATGATAATTCTATAGCAAGCTCGTGAATACCTGTACAGTGAGATTTATCATATTTCAGATTTTCTAATCTTTTATGACATGATTATAGCATTAATCAGCTCTCTTTTGCTGCTGATAAATGAATAACGCTGCCGTGAATCAATAATGGACTGCCGTTTCAAGGATCCTCGATTGATATATGAGCATTTGAGGTAGGTGATACTCCTTGGATTGCATGAGCTTTACTCAGACCCAAGGATGTCTCTGGGATGTCTGTTATATGTCGTTGAGAGCAAGGGTTTACAAGCACGGCCTGTACTCTTTCAGGATTTGCTATAGGACGTAAGTTGCCTCTCTCCACACGTATCAAAATCGGTTCAGGGTCTCTCGGAGGTTCTTGTCAAAATAGATTCAATTATGATACCCATATCCATGATGCTGAGTGTACGAACATTCCTAGTACTTTGACGGGTATGCATGAGGTTTTTATTCAGTTATCTCCGTCTCAAGCAGCTATATCAGTAGGTATGGTTTCTCTTGGTCTTCCCACAGTTCAGGGTTTTGTTGCTGTACAGCAGTCAGGGGCAACTCGTGTTACAATATCTGGGACCCAGTTGTCCGGATTCGTATTGCCTACATATACTCAGACCTTTACGATCAACAATCCTTATACCTACGATTTGTATCAGTATCAAGTGCCCATTTCAGTAAACACCGCTTCTGCAATATCATGATACAAAATGAAATCTGATTGTAGTGATGTGAGAGTATATGCTCATGATCAAATGCTGCCATATTGGATAAGATCCTGATGTAATACGAACGATACGATCATTTGGGTCAAGATGTCTCTTATTAAGCCATGAAACAATACTCTGATATTACAGTATGGAAATCAATGACTGCAGTCACAAAGTTCTTGAGCTGCTACATTTCAGGTGTTTGAATCATTTTCAAATACATTAATCAATACGTGAATATTCACCTCTACTGTCTCACCGACCTATGTGTATAATCAAAGCTGAATGTTTATACAGCAGATGTCTGGATGAATGCGTTTTTATGGACAGTCTGATTCTTCTTCTCAAAACACTTTCCTCCAAGCAAGGATGAGTTTATGAACGCCTTATTTGATCAATACCAAATGATCTGCGACTGATTCAGATCTCAGGTATTTTTATTCATCTGACCCTACTCATCGACATTATTTAGAAATTTGATCTTGGAATGTGACTCCTAGACTGTCTAATGGTCTGGTATGAACGGTTCCATCGCTCATCAAAAGTGGCGCACAGGACATACAGTTGAGTTTTGCTCGTGATGCTACGAATACGTGGTGGGCATGAACTACCAACACATATCGAATGGAAAATAGAAATCTGATTGCTACTGGTGTTGTGAATCAGTTTCCAGCTTGATTGATTAATAACTGGAGATTTAGAACGCAAAAACCAGCACAGTTTGATTTTATGCTAGATAATTTGAGAGTACGTAATTTTGTATATCCTGAGCCTGCTGTCTCTGTGCAGTCTTGAGAATCTCAACAATGACAGAGTGTCTCAATTACTGTATCAGGAAAATCTTGTCTGCCTTTGTATCTTGATCCAAGTGGATCATTGGTATGTATGGTTACGGGTAGTGTTGTCATGACAACAGGTAATGTTGTGATACAGGCGCAGAATATAACAATATCATCTCAACCTTTATTCGTACCCGATATCATACCAAACGCTATCGTATTTACAGCAGTCACAGGAGTGGTGTTGAATACAGGAGTGATCTCTAATAGCGTGACGATCACAGGAATCAACACCTGAACGAATATCAGTGTAAGTGGCGGAAGCTATAGTATCAACGGCTGAGCATTCGTGAGTACACCAGGAGTAATACAAGCAGGACAAACGCTGAGAGTACAGTGAACAAGCTCAACAAACTATAGCACAAGTAAAACCGTGACAGTAATCGTAGGAGGAGTGAGTAGTAATTTCGTGATGACGACGGTCGCATTCGTACCCGACACGACACCAAATGCTATCGTATTTACAGCAGTCACAGGAGTGGCGTTGAATACAGGAGTGATCTCTAATAGCGTGACGATCACAGGAATCAACACCTGAACGAATATCAGTGTAAGTGGCGGAACCTATAGCATCAACGGCTGAGCATTCGTGAGTACCCCAGGAGTGATCCAAGCAGGACAAACGCTGAGAGTGCAGTGAATAAGCTCAACAAACTATAGCACGAGTAAAACCGTGACGGTAATCGTAGGATGAGTGAGTAGTAATTTCGTGATGACAACACTAGTAGACAATATTGCGAGTGGAACAATAATATCTACTCCTATCAATGTATCATTATCATCCAATACAAAAGTCTTCGTCAATAGCTGAAACCATCTGTTTATAAAAACTGGATCTATAGGTAGTGCTAATCCATTAGCTATGATGCTTGCTCCTAGACCTCAATGAATAAAATTCTGACATACTGGTGCTCACATCATCTTCAACAAACCCATCAAAATAGACTATGAAATGAGTGATGCTGCTAATAAAGTCGTTTTTGTAAAAGCAAAACATCGATGACAAGATCTTTCTACAGACTCGTTATCACATATACCCAATGCTATCTGTAGTGGTGGTAAAGCTATACCAAGTTCTCCAAAAGCAAACGTATCATGAACAGTTGCAACGATCTATTCGTGTGGAGCGTCAGATTTTATGTTTGATTCCCTATCATATGGGAGTGGACAGCCTCCTGTGCGACGGAATACATGAGTATTCACCGTGAGAGCAATGTATGGAGTCGATACTGGAATCATACTGACAGGTATCTCGTATACTGGTTTTGCAGGAGCTGATAACAATACATTGTCTATACTTACTTGAGCTGAGTGATGGGTTCGTATAAGATGATGAGTATCGACATTCTTCTCAGCAAACCAAACAGGAACTGTTTTTTCTGGTGATCAAATTTCTTTGGTGATCAGATCAGCACCTACGCTCAATACTCTCAAAGAAGTCGTATGAGTCGTATGACAGACAGGGTTTGTCCGACAGGTCACCACAAGAACATATGTTGATAAAGTGCAATGATTTACACTGTGAACCAGGACAAATGCTCCATTGGATCAGCGAGTAGGGACTGGCCCCGTAGTCATATCATGATTTGTCTGAGCCCAGCCGATTAGTATCACGGGATGAGAATATTCTCAAGATGGAGTGTTATATACAATATCCACCGGATTGATGCTTCCCAATACTTCTATACGAGTAAGGTTGAAGACGCCTAATTCATACAACAACTCTGCGAGATTGTCTCTTACTATAGGCGACAAGACAAGAGATTTTACAGCTTTTACATCTAGGTTTTTGCTTTCTGGAGATGTAAGATGATGGATGTATACCCCAGAAGAAGTACAAATCCGAAGACAAAGAGCATGATTAGTATCTTGATTTACTTCTAGATACAAGTCATTTGGCGATGTCAAAACGAATAGTCCTGGTGTATGGGATAAAGTAGTACAAAATAAAAATGAATATCTAGCAAATCTGACCGGACAACTACGATCTGGATCTTTGGATGATGTATGAAGTGAATTAGCGTGACGAAAACTTAAAGATGCTGCATTCTTCTCTTTGGTAGCGAATGATACTGGTGTGAGGAATCAGGTCGTATCCTCTCTGATGCAGCAAATCACGATGGCAGACGTTTCTAATTATCCCATTGTTGGAGATCAGGATTATTTTTATTTGGCTTCTTGGTTCGCAAGATGGTTTTTGGCATATGACTATGTCAAGCATGCTATGACTCCTACCCAGAGACAGCAAGTAGACACACGATTTATTCAGTCTGCTGATTACTTCGATAGAAATATTAAACTTGATCCTCACTTTCCAAGGCGTCAACAAGAAGTTTACACGATCAATAAATGACGAAACTCTGATATTAATCTTCCTAGTAAACATCGTGATGAATACACGTATTTAGATGGTAGTGGGTATTTACACAATCAGATATCTTCTATTGCCGCTACCTACAACAATAGAAGTTTTGAGCAGGTCAAGTTTGTTGGATTAGTTGGTATTACATACGATCTGCCAGCATATATCAGTCAAGCGAGAAATTACGTCAAAGAATGGTTGATGTTTTCCGTTTACCCAGATGGAACATTTGGAGAATACGAGAGAAATGAGGCTTATAATTATGTTGGTTGAGCGAGAGAGAATGTATGAGCGGTGTGATACGGAGGTACGAATATCAGTAGTGCAATCTTTTTGGCAGAGGTGTTAGCCAGGAGAGGCGATACATCATTGTATGAATATCAAACATCTGAGTGATTGTTCGGTTCTGTTGGGTGTTGTAAAAGCATCAGAAAAACCATCGACACCTTATACAAGATTGCTGATAGTTCGGTGTTATGGTATCAGTATCAGTCACTCAATCCTTTGAATAGAATTTTTCTGATCAGATATAGTAATAATGATCAGACCGTCTCAGATACATGGATGGCTATGGCAAATCAATATTATAAATCTGACTATTTCAAAGCAGTATACACCAGGACAGCTACATGAACGATTCCGTATCCTGCATTAGCTGATGTAGCGAGTGCTGGATCGGTTCCGCGATGACGATGAGCATCTCATGGATTTATGCCGGGTATCATTTTTATGTATGGAGAGATAGAATGATTAGTCAATCCGTATCCAGATGATTTTCCAGAGTCTTTTGTTGTTTCATCTGTTTCTGGTGTTGAAACGAACCAAATTGTTACGGGCTCTCTATTGACTCTGACGGGTGTCAATATACCTGTACAGATCAAGCCTTTGACAGGATTGTATCAGCGAACACACACGAGACAATGAGTCATAACAACATATGCAGGTAGCGAGCCATGAGTAGCTGTATCATGAGATGTCTTGAGATTTATTGCTTTGGCTCCATCGGAATATTGAACATCATCCAATATACAAATAAAAATCTGAAACAAAGATGTCAGTTATACGATTGTAACAACGTGAGATGGTTTTCATAATGCTCCATCTGCAGATATTACCCCAGAGCCGTTTGACTTGGGGACGATTAATAATGCTGAGTTAAATACTATAAAAATATCTTCAAAAATCACGATAAGATGAGTCAATACTTGAGTGGATGTATCTGTAAGCACATGAGAGTATCGTGTAAACGATCAGCCATTCACACGTACGGGATTATCTGTTCTCTATTCATGAGATACTGTGCAGGTAAGATTGATGTCATCAATCAATCCTGACACAACAAATCAAGCAATATTGACGATAGGAACAGTGACTGGAGCGTTTACAGTGACTACTATACCAGCCGACACCACACCAGACGCTATCATATTTACAGCAGTAACAGGAGTAGCATTGAATACAGGAACGACCTCGAATAGCGTGACCGTGACCGGTATCAACACGTGAACGACAATTTCAGTGAGCGG
>JBGTAD010000054.1:0-28174 GCA_041750055.1 Candidatus Absconditabacterales bacterium
CTTCGATGGGACCGTGAGGGAGAACCTTTTATATTGAATTTCGAATGTTCAAAATATTCAGAATGAACAGATAAAAAATACAGATCTGAAAACTTCTGAAACTTCTGAAATTTCTGCTGTTTTATCTAAGGCACAGTGCCAATTCGTCTACGATCTCCCCAAAGGTCTCGATACAGAAATCGGTGAACGTGGTGTGCGTCTCTCATGATGACAACGTCAAAGACTCGCTATCGCCAAGATCATGCTCAAAAATCCAAAGATCATCCTCCTGGACGAACCAACCTCAGCACTGGATTCGATGTCAGAAGAACTTGTCTCTCAAGCGATGCAAGAACTATTCAAAGATAGGACGGTTGTCATCATTGCACATAGACTCCAAACGGTCAAGCATGCAGATAGGATCTTGTATATTGATACTATTGGTAGGGACGACCTCGCGGGGCATCCTATCGTATCCGATCGCCACACATGATCACAAATCATAGAACAAGGCACGCATGACGAGCTCATCGCCCTAGGCGGGAAATATGCCAAGATGGTCGAAGTACAGACTGGGTTTTAGATTTCTTGCATTGGTATCCCTGGCTATTAGTATTCAGTCCTTACCAAAAAAGAATAAATCTGACACTGGTCATGGATTTACTTTAAAGATATAGGAGAAAATTGTGAGAATTTTTGCTTTTGAAGGAATTTTAGGCATAATAAGGGAATGAAAAGTCCTGATATTTATTTTTTATCAAAAACAGATGAATGTCCCATCACTAGTTCCTATACCAGAAATCATAATCAAAATGCTATGAGCATTAAACTCCAACCCTTCTCTTAAAGAAAATGAAACATGGATTCGTCTTTTGTATGAAAGTGCTATAAAGTATCAAGAAGGTGGGTGATTCAGAGATGATATTCTGAATCAAATCAATGATCAGGATATGAAAGAATATATAAAAAACAAACTGGAAACAAATTGAAACAAATTGAAACAAATATACAGCAACAAATAAATAGATCATTTATACAAACACCAAAAATTCCAGAATTAAATTTACCTTGGTGAAATTTGACTACTCCCGTTGATAATTTAGAATACTGGTGCTCAGGAAAGGAAATTCCAGAAACACAATTTCTTTATCTTGTGCATGCTATTGCAGCTTGAATTCAAAAATCAATTTTACAACGCTATATAAGACAAAATGGTCTTTATGATAAAAATAAAGATATTGATATATTGCAGCACCCCAACAACTTCGCAGATAAACCAGTAATATCTGCAAGTTTAATTTCTCATAATAAGAGAGCAACACGAGAAAATAGTGGCGTCATTATTGATGCACCATCAGCTACTATTATCAATGCATGACTTAACGACTTAGGTACACATTTTGATTGATCAGGAAATGCAAATATAAAAAACAATCCTGTAAACCCTGACATTCTCATCAATCAATCTTCACCCATATCATATAATGAAGTCGTAGTGTCTAACCAATGACTACTAAAAGCATCAATTCAATGATATTTTATCAAAACAGATAGTCGATGATACCCTCTCGATCGAGAATATTGACAACTAAAAGATCATCTCGCAAAGAAATATAGAAAAATGAAAAATCAAAAGGATTTGAATCCATTATTTGATACTTCTCAATCACAAAGAATATATAAACAAGCAAAAAAGAGCCAAAAGCCATGCGTTCTCATTCCTGTTCAAGACTGAATTAGAGAAAATCATACGTACCCCAAGATTTGGCAAGAACTTTGACTTCCTCAATGATCATATTAGCTTATATATCCCGACTCATATCTAATATCTGTACACTTGTAGATATATAATAAATCAATATCGTCCAAATACAAACGAGGGTTATTAATCTATCTCCTTACTCCTCTCCCGATATTCCATAATCGCTGATCTGAGTTCATCTCGATCCTTGATCGTAGCAACACGTTGCTTGAAGGCTTTGGATTCTGCCAGACCAGTGATATAATTGAACAAATATTTGCGAAATTCGATCGTGACTCTCAGTCAGCTTTTGTCTTTGCTTGGTAGAATATTAATGATATCTTGGAGTGCTTGTCTGGTAGGCTGTGGGAAGATAGTCTTGAAGTTCATGTGTTCGCGTAGATAGATCTCGCATGCTGTACCTAGTTCGAGATGATGGACAATCGTCTCAAACCTCTCATCCAAGTCCGGATGATGATCCGTGAAGATCCATGGTCGAGCGATAGCTGCTTGTCAGACCATGACACCATCACAAGCTCCCTGAGCTAATCACCCCTCCCTTGATCCCTCCCCTGAGAGGAGAGGGAGACACCTATCTATAGCTTGTTCATACGATTTGATTCCACCATTGCCTAATACGATGCATTTGTCGCCGACTGCTTGTTTGATACGATAGATCATATCTCGATTGACTTCTCCGGAGTGAGATTGTTTATAGGTCCTACCGTGGATGCCTACCATATGACAATATTGAGATGCTTGGACGATGAAATCAAACTGCTCGTCTTGATCATCGACAGTCAGCCCAGCTCTCGTCTTAATACTAAAAGGCAACGAAGAAACCTCACTCAGTAGTCTGATTGTTTCAAGTGTTTCTGCTTTTTCTCTGAGCATACCGCTGCCTCCCCCGCATGACATTACTCTGGGTGATGGACATCAGATATTCAGTTCCAATCCCATGAAATCCGGATATTTATTACATATATCGATAGCACACTGGATGAGAGCATCCCTCTTGCCACCATAGATCTGAGCGATGAGTTTGTGTTCATCTGGAGTCTTCATGATATGATGGATCAGCCTGGTCGGATTGATCAGATAGCCATCCGCATTCATGAATTCTGTCCATGTCCATAGCTGATTCCCAGCATCCCCTCGCTGAGCAAAAACATCCTGACATATCAGGCGATACGCACAGTCGGTAATACCGTCCATCGGAGAAAGTCACAATATCATGAGGCATATATACACAAGAATGAAGAATACCAACATAACTATCAGCGATAGATTTTCAAGATAGATCTCATGATATAAGTCTTATACTCAGATAAATCCATTGTCTTATACTCACCGATCTGTATAGTAGATCAGATTTATTGTTATTTTTCATCCTATGCAAATTATTATCCGTGTCAACGAAGCCGATCAGAGATTTGATCGTTTTTTGCGCAAATATTTCAAACCAAACAAAGAAGTAAAACTGACTGATATTTATTCTCGGATCAGAACTGGCGCTATCAAACTCAATGGACGTAAAGGTAAAGAGTCTACCAAATTGGTCCTAGATGATCAGATTGATTTCACAGGAGTCGAGGAGATCGACAAAGACATCCTCGCTATGACAGCACCCAAACAAATGAGAAAATACAATCTCAGCTCTCAAGAACTCAAAAAACAAATACTCTACGAAGACAACGAACGAATTGTACGAAACAAACCATCAGGTATCGTGGTGCACGAGGGAAACTTCCATACCAACGACATCAACCTCAATGACTACCTAGAATCGTATCTGCATTATTCTGTCAAAAAAGAAAAACCTGACACAGTCATCGACCAATCTGTCAATCCTCGTACACACCAGGTATTCAAGCCAGCCTTTGCATTTCGTCTGGACAAAGATACATCAGGCGTCATCGTAGGAGCCAAGACATACGAAGCCATCAAATATATCAACAAAGCTATTCATGATAGACAAGTCGACAAGACATATCTCACCATCGTCATAGGGCAGACCCCAGATCATATAGTCATGGATCAGCCTTTGACTCAGAGGCTAGATCAGCAATTTGGACGTAATAAGACAGTCGTAGACCATCATGAAGGCATCGAAGCCAAGACAGAATCCTGGCTACTCAAGTCAATTACGCATCCACTATTAGGCACATTGAGTCTGCTCAAAGTCAAAATCTATACAGGTCGTATGCATCAGATCAGAGTCCATCTCACTCATGCCGGATATCCGGTATTGGGCGATATGATGTACGGTCGCGAAGCGATCAATCGTATGATGTTTAGAAAACTCAAAATCAATAGACAACTCTTGCATTCATATGAGTACGGATTTGTCAATCCATACGCCGATGATTCCATGCTACAGGTCAGTGCCCCAATCCCTCAGGATTTTACGACAATCGTATGATCGATCAAACTATAACACCACAGCATCCATACAGAATAATTCTAACAATCAATGCAAGATGACATAAGATTGTACATCATTCATACTCACTTTTTGGGCTTGCAACGTAGCAAAAGTTTCGTATATACTCATCAATAGTACTACGGTACAATCGTCTTCCTACTCTTATATCATATAGTACCTCCATGTTTTCACTTTCCGAATACCTCGCGTCTCACTGAATAGACAAAACTCGCTTCGCAGAAATGTACCAACGCGCTACCCATACAACACTACCTACCAAGACTAACAACATATCCCAAGATGTAATAGACACCATCTCGTGATATATCCAAGAAGATGCCGCCAGCAAAGTAGTAAAAGCTGATGAAATTAGTTTTGGAGGAGGAAATGATTTTTTTGCATGATTATGATTTGCAGAATCTAATATCGCAGATACCCCCGTAGCAACAAACGATGAAGACGAAGATGATCAAGATGTCATTAGTATCGTCACTCAAGATCATAGTAGTACATCAACCACACACAGCGAAACTCCAAGCATTTCCAAAAATGCTACCGTCGTATCCAGATCAGATCTCAAAGACTTCGCTCAATCCAAATGACAATATATACCACGTTCTCAGCAATCATGATGAACGAGAACATGATGAAGATCGACATACAGTACTTGATGATACGCACAATCTAATCCCGTATACTCAGGCAACAAACAGTTTAAAGTATTCGAACAGTGATCGAAAAGAAAAGGAAGCAAAAAAGTAGAACCTCTTGTTGCACAACCCAAAAAAGAAAAAGAACATAAAATATCTGAAGCTTTGGTCAAAAAATCAACAATTCTCATTGGCACATCCATTACCGTCAAAGAGTTTTCAGAAAAGATGGGTATACCTCTACCTGAACTAGTCAAAAAAATGTTGATGAACAAAATCATCTGTGGAGTGAACACCTCAATAGATTTCGATACTGCGTCACTGATTGGCGCAGAGTTTGGGGTAGATGTGATCAAAGAAGTACAATCTATGAGTCTAGAAACACTCATGTCGTGAAACCTCCAAGCGATACTCGAGACAGACAAAGACTGTCCAGATCCTGCTACCAGACCACCTATAGTCACCGTAATGGGACACGTAGATCATGGTAAGACATCGCTGCTAGACTATTTTAGGAAAACAGCCGTCGTCAACGCAGAAGCATGATGAATCACTCAATCAATCGGTGCGTCATCGATCGAACATAATGGCAAGAAAATAACGTTTATCGATACTCCATGACACGAACTTTTCACCGCTTTGAGATCCAGATGAGCCAAACTCACGAATATCGCAATCATTGTAGTAGCTGCAGACGATTGAATCAAACAACAAACCATTGAGGCAATTAATCACGCAAAAGAAGCATGAGTACCTATCATCGTAGCTGCCACCAAAATCGATAAACCCGATGCTGATCTCGAACACATCAGATGACAGCTCACAGAACACGACCTCACACCAGAAGAACGATGAGGAACGACTCCATTGTTGTGAGTTTCTTCTAAAACCTGAGAATGAATCGCAGAACTACTCGATCTCATACTTTTACAATCCGAACTCATGGAGCTCAAATACAACCCTCATAGGACAGCCGTCTGAGTGGTATTAGATGCGAACAAAGACCCCAAACAATGAGTTACAACATCCCTTATCATGATGACAGGATTACTCAAAGTCTGACATATCTTGGTAGTACACAATACCTACGGCAAAGTTAAAAAAATCTTCGATTGGACTGGTAAAGAAGTCAAACAAGCTACAGGAGGAGATCCTATCATGATACTAGGATTGTCCGAAATCCCAGAGCCTGGTCGTATAGCAGAAGTTGTACAATCCGAAAAAACCGCTATCGCTAAAATCGCTAAAATTAGAGAACAAGAAAACCTACAAGACAAAAAAATCTGACTCGAATGACTTCTAAATAGACTAGCTCAGTGAGAAAGAACCGAACTCAAACTCATCCTCAAATCAGACGGACCATCTAGCCTAGAAGCGCTAAAACATGCGCTAGACTCACTTCTTCCACCAGAAAACATTTTCATCAAAAAGGTACATAGTGATGTAGGTAATTTCACTGATTCAGATTTGACGTTAGCCAAAGCATCTGACTCACTACTCATCGGATATAACATCACCATGAATGTCGCCATGAAAAAGAAAGCAGATCAATTATGAATAGTAGCCAAAGCATTCGATGTCATCTATGAACTCACTGATTATATACAAGACTTACTCAAATGACTGATCAAAATAGAATTCAAAGAAGTAGTAATTGGATATCTCAATATACTAGGAGTATTCTACAAAAAAGAAAAAATGCAAATTATCTGATGAAAAGTTTTTGATGGGAAGGTTTCTAACGGAGCTCAATTTAGACTCATTAGGGACGATGAGATACTGAGTCAGTGAAAAGTTACGTCATTACAAAGAGACCAACAGTCTGTCAGCGAAGTAGCCGAAGGTTATGAATGTGGAATGAAAGTCACCGTATGAAAAAAAATTCTTGAATGAGATCGTCTTGAATTCTTCGTAATGGAACAAGATAAAAGTAATATGAACTAGATGAAATCGCTATTGTTGATATAATAAAAAAACGTACAACAAAAATAATATAATATAAAACTTACAGCATACACACAGTACACTGTAAGTTCTATCAGAGTATCCTTTCAATAGATGACTCCACCAACGTATAATACTATACAACTTTTTCGAAAAGTGTCAAACAATTGCGGGAGTTTTTAGAAGCCTAGCGAAAACAGGGCAAAATCTCTAAAAAACAATAAAAAACATAGCTTATAATAACCTTTTGCGTGATCATTTTACCTTTTTGATCAACCACTCATGGCATTATCAAAGCACCAACTGCGAGAAAAACTACAAGATGATATCCAAGAACTCATCAAACCACTATACACACTTCTCGAAAAAGGCTTAGAAATGGGATACATCAAAGAAGAAGATGTACTCAACGAAATTGATGATCTAGATGCAAAGATCAAAATGTTAGAGAAATTCTACGAACTTGCTGAAAAACTCAGTATCAAAATAGTAACCATCGATGAAATATTCGAAAAAGAAAACGAAGAAACCAAAAAGCAACAGTCTAGACTCGGCAAAATCCAGCTATACGACAAAACATATACCACCAACGACAAACAATATAAAGATCATATCAAATTATACTTTAATGATATCTCCAAAATTCAGCTTCTGGGAACAGAAGAAGAAAGAGAGATCGCACGTCGTATCAAAAGAGGAGACGAAGAAGCTAAAAAAAGACTCATAGAAGCAAACCTCAGACTCGTTATCTCAATAGCGAAAAGGTTTTTTGGTTCTAGATTGAGTTTTTCTGACCTTATTCAAGAAGGAAATGTAGGATTGATCAAAGCTATCGAAAAATTCGATCCAGAAAAAGAATTCAAATTCTCTACCTATGCTACCCGATGGATCAAACAATCGATAACCAAGGCAATTGCTGATATGTCCAAAAACGTCAGAATTCCTGTTCATCTTATTGATGAGATCAACGCATACAATAGAGCGTATCAAGACCTCTTCCAAAAACTATGACGCGAACCAACATCTAAAGAAATCTGACAAAAACTCAATTTTCCGATCAAAAAAATCAAAAAACTCGAAGAAGTTATTTTTGGTAATGTCTCACTGGATACAGAAATATGAGAAGAAGGAAAGGATTCTCTGGGAGATCTCATTCCCGACAATGTCAATCCTAGACCAGATCAATACGCAGAATCTAACGCTTTGAGGTCAAATTTGGATACTATTTTGGGGATGCTAGATGATAGAGAAGCGAAAATCATCAAAATGAGATATGGGATCGATGGACCCAAATATACTCTCGAGCAGGTTGGAGAAGAATTTGATGTCACTCGTGAACGTGTCAGACAAATCGAACAAAAAGTCATACTCAAGCTCAAAGAGCACGTTGGATTGCAGAAAATCTTGGGTATCGAAGATGAAATTGAAAAATTCCAAGAAGAACATTTGTGAGAAGAAGCAAAACCATCAAAATCTAAAGCGAAAAAACAAGTATGATCTGACGATAATTCTGGATCTCATCGGTATGATGATGATGATTTTGATTATAATTTCGAACCTGCAATAGTCAGTGAGCAGTAATATCACACCCAAAACAATAACCATGAAGACAGCAACGTTTTATGGACTCATACGGTTTAATGCCGACATTTACTCAAAACATTATTGATAAACTCGTCGCACGTGACGAACAGACGTTCAATCGATTTTATCTACAAACAGTCGACATTTTTTCTCGTTATCTGAGATCTCATTATCAGCTCTCTCATGATGAATATGATGATATTATCAGTGATTTTTATGTCAAGATGTGGCAATCATTATCTTCTTATAAATCAGGAGGATCCTTTGATTCATATGTATGGACCATTCTCAGAAACCATACCCATGATTATATTAGAAAACACCATGATATATATTTTACAGACATGAACCATTACTGAGAAGATGGAGTTGAACGACAAGAAACCCTATCTAACAATGAAGACATTCTCAGCGAATTAGAGATATCGTATCAAGAACAAATGATACAAGACGCCATGAAAGAGCTGGATCCACAAACTAGAGACATCCTACATCTGAAATTCACACAAGACTGCTCATACGAATATATAGCCAACATACTCGGTATGCAGCAAGAGCTTGTAAGACAAAAAGTATCAAGAGGAATCAAAAAGCTGAAACAACTACTGAAATAAGGTCAGATTTTATTTGTTGGTTTTGATATATCATGCCAAGATACGTCATGCCAAAATCAATAATGATGGTATGTTGGAGCGGTTTTCGACTATATCTTGGTCGAGGAGCTGGGGCTGATCTGCTGTATGGACAGTATCTAACATCGATCGTAGAATCAGTAGGACGAGTAGGTATATTCGCATGAATTGTCTCTATTTGTAAATGATGTGCTACAATACCAATGGGATATCTAGGCAATCATATTGCAGCGAGACATCTCGTCATCATATGAAAAATCTGATATATCATCACGGCAATAGGATATGTGATCGCGTGAGTAACTCATTCCTGGCTGATACTTCTCATGACCATGATCATCAATGGTGTAGCAACAGCTTTGACACTCACCACCTACCAAATAATCATACGTGACCATGCTCGCGCATGAACAGATGGATATGCATACGGTCGATACGTATGATCTATCAACATAGGGTATGCTGTAGGATGATGTATTGCATATATGATGATTGATCTGATACCTATCGAACGGGTGTTTGTTGCAGTAGCACTAGGTGCATCCGTATGAATGATCCCTGATGCCTATCTACCTGTTGGTATACGTGTGGATCGTAGCCAGTCTCATCCACAAGGATTTCTACAAATATCAAAAAAATTAACACAAAGCATTCGCTCATCTATCCATACGATCCGTCATATTATTACATCAAGAACATGAGTCCGAATACTCGTATTTCAGTCTCTGTTTAGTTTGTTAGATTATGTGATATTGATATTCATCCCCATTATGATGATCCAATCAGGATACAAACTTACAGACATTGTCATCGCATTTATTATTATGAAAATACCATATATACTTAGTAGTACTATGGGAAATCTATCTGATCGCTATTTCGCTGCTGAGTATTTGACAGTATGACTCTTGAGTCTCATAGGGCTATCGTTTGTCGGGCTAGGAATGGCAAACACCCTTGTATTCATACGAGTAATCATAGCAGGCATGAGCATATCGCTGGCAATGTTACGCCCTATTATTCTATGATGGCTTTGAGATATCAGATGAATAGGAGCATCTGCTATGACGAGCATACAAGAGTTTGTCAGTAGAAGCGGAGAGATTGTTGGATCACTCATCATGGGGGTATGCGCAAGTTTTATTTGAATCCAATGGACACTCATAAGTATCGGTTGAGTAGTTATACTTCTCATTTGTCGATATGCTTTATCAGAAATGACAAAAAAGTCATCTATTATTTCATACAATCCTAACTAATGCTATACAAAATAGTACTCACATGTGTGTTTTTGTTGTAATAATTGATTATAACGATAGTATCATACTATAAATACAACATTTCTTTTATTATTTGTACTGTATTACACAATGGTATTCAAAAAAAAATCTGCTACACACGACGACATGGGTATGGAAGTAGTACAAGAATATGCGCCAAGTAAAGGTTCATACGTCACGGTAGCTCTTGTCATCATCGGTTTGTTAGTCAATCTGTACGTACTTTCTATCGTCAGCTCACTCAAAAGTGTCGATGTAGCGAGAATGTGAGGTGCTGAAAACTACAAATTATTCCAAGAAGTAATCGCAACTGACGGATTTAAACAAATGAACAAAATGCAACTAGACGGAATGCTCAAACAATTCGACCAACCAGCAGTAACTGCACCAACAGAATGAGCAAACCCTATCATGCCAGCACCTGAGCTCGGTACAGGTAATTAATTATTTATTTATTATCCAATACTTCTCATGGAAAAAGTAAAAAAACATACCAGTGAATCTAATCACTATGACATCGCAAAAATCATGAAAAAAGCATGAACAATCCAAATAGTAACAATTGGTTTGCTTGTACTCAACTTATTATTTAGCGGACTAGTACTCATCAATGGTTCGAATGGATCTGAATCAATCGAAATCATGAAAGCAGGATGACCAGAAAACTTTGAAAAAGCAAAGAAACTCTGGAACTCCGATCAATATAGAACAATGATGAAATCGCAGTTAGACTCATCTCTACAGCAAATGTGAGCATCTAATGCCCCATCACAAAACAACCCTACTGCTAATCCAACACAGGATTCTGCTTCGACATCACCAAAATGAACACTCAATCAAGCTCAAGTTCAATCATTGAAAAAAGATACCTTTATAAAAGGGAATCCCAATGCAAAGATTACTATCATTGAGTATTCAGATTTCCAATGCCCTTATTGTGAGAAATTCCATAATGACGGAGTATTGGATCAGATAGTCAAAAACTATCCTCAAGATGCTAATGTTATATTCAAAAACTTCGTAGTACACGAAGGTGCTCAAAAAGCTGCTGAATCACTCTTGTGTATCTGATCACTGAAAAATACTGATGCTTATTATGATGCAATTGGTAAAATCTTTGCATTATCAGACATGGGTATCGACTCATTAGACACTCTCGCTCAGTGACTATGAATACCTGCTGGATCAGTCAAAGAATGTTTGAGTTCTAATAGATATACTGCCAAAGTAGAAGCAGAAAAACAAGAATGAATCAATCTATTCAATGTCACTGGTACTCCAGGAAACGTAATTCTCAACAATGAATCAGGAGAATATGTCATCGTAGCTGGAGCATATCCTTACTCCACATTTGAAAAAGAAATAAACACACTACTAGGAAAATAAACAAGTCTAAGAACAATCTCATAAGAACATAAAAAATCTGACCTATAGTATTTCATTATTATCTTATAATGAATCAGGTCAGATTTTTTTATTGCTTCAATAATTGGTCAAGCAATCCTAAAGCAACTATTGAACAAGGAGCGATTTGCGTTGAGAGTACAAAAAGCAGAGAAATACCCTACCACTTCACAACATGTATACTAATCCTCTTTCGAAATCTTCAATCTCTTCGTTACCTCGAGCCAGAAGTTTCTCTAGTGGCTGAGCATGACGGAATCATCCAAAGAAGAAATATATCAAATTGCTTTGGCGGTTCGGTATAAATCTCTACGTCATACACCCAAAAACATCCTCTTACATTTCCATCATGTTTGATTTGAGTTATAATGTAGGAGATTCAACGATAATGATGTATGCAATATGCATATCAGATTTTTTATCTCCCTTTTCATAGAATTCAAATCGTTGATACGATAATATACATATCTAAAAAGATCGATCGATTCTGAATGTACTGAAGATCAAGCGTAGCTTCCTGATCAAAGTTCAAACTATCTCTCCCAAAGATTTGCGCATAGCCTGTCATACCAGGCTTGATACTCAAGAGTCTTTTCTGTCGACTTTTGTATTGAGACACTTCAGCATGGATATGAGGTCTGGGTCACACGATAGACATAGATCACATCAATACATTTCGTACCTGTGGAAGCTCATCCAGACTCCGCTTTCTTAGAAATCTCCCTCGTGCAGTGATTCTAGGATCATTGTCCATCTTGAATAAAGGGCCCTTCCTATCACTACGATCTAACAATTCATGTTTGAGAACATCAGCATTTTTGATCATAGTACGAAATTTGAGCATAGCAAAGGGTTTTCCTCCTCTTCATATTCTTTGTGAAGTATAAAAAACCGGACCCGAATCATGATACCGTATATACAAGATAATCATTACATACACCCAAAAGGCCAGTATCAAAAACGTAGCGGATACACATACATCAAAAATCCTTTTGAGTACTACGGCTCGTCCATCAAGCGTTGATGACTTATACTCAAAAGCAGTAATTCATCAGATCGAAGCTGTTTGATAGATAATATCATCAATAAAAAAACCTTCTGCAATATGGAAAAATTTCTTCCCACTCAATCTAGCATCATCAAAAATAATCTGTAATTTCTCAGAATCGATAGTTCCAACAATAATAATCATATCATGTTTGAGCAACTGAGACTTAGTATAATGATCAAGTAATGTTTGGGTATATTCATAGATAGAAGATCGTTTAATTTCATCAATAAGTTGCTGAAAAGAGAGTTGATCGCGACTAATGATCAGAATCCTGTATGGGTATTTTTTTTCTAATAGTCTATTGATACGATTGAGTATCGCATCACATCATAGCATAAGCATAAAGCTCATTCATGATCCTACGATAATAATAAATCTGGATATCCCATCGTAGAACAAAAATCACTGTCCAAAATAAGCTAAAAAGGTAATGCTTACCAATCGTATCAATCGCACGCGTGAATACTGCCTCAAATATCCGTGAATAGGCTTTTGGAGTTCATACAACCCTCCTTGCATACCAATACCCACAAAAATAACGATGCTTAATATACCAAATACCAACGTCTCAACACCATTAGCTGGCGGGATTGCATATCGTTCATAAGGAAACAATCCGGTTTCTTGACGTATCACATACGCTCACACAAAAGCAAGAGCAATACTTATAGCATGGAAAACTGGTCTGAGTAAACGTATCCATATAATGCTGGTTTTGATCATACTCATAACAACTACAAATAAAAAGCTGACACGAATGATATACTAAGACTATAACTCATACGATATTATTTGATAGTGATTCTAGATTTGGTAAGAGGAATAGTCGTATACCAAGGGGGCGTGATGCTAAAACTAGCTGTAGCGATCTCTGGATATGACAATACTATTTGCTGAGCCTTCTCAAGAGATTCTCATGCGATACGATTTTTGATATCCGGAATCAACCCGTTTGTATCTTTTGAAAGATCGTATCATCGTACAAGAGTGATTCTAGAGGGAATAATAATCTGTCAGGTTTGTTGTTGATTCATTTGATCAAAAAAAGTGAGTGTGTTTTTCTGAATAGTGATTAACGTATTACGACTAGATGGTCTTTGAGAAATATATTCACGATACATCGCTTCGATATCATTCCACAGAGCGTATTCGTACTCGATACTAGCAATAATAGTCCCAGATATAAGAGGTTGTTTTGATCAGACTTCTGAGAATACATTGATAGATAGAATATTGATCTTTGGAGCTTTGATGGGTAAGAGGATATCATCTTTGAGAATGATATTAGATTTGATAATATCAGAAGCTTGCTGAGTGATACTAGACACGAGTTTGCCTGACAGGCTATCGATATCACGTTGAGTCGTTACTCACATAGAAGTACTCGACCCACCAACAAACGCCTTACTATTAGTTGCAGTAACTTGCTTGAGCAAAAAACTATTTCTTAGATTCCTTACTAACAAAGGAGTATTTGCCGGTATATTACCCCTTGGGCCAATACTATTGCCTTGCGTATCGATCTCTGCTGCAATTACTTCAGCATACGCAATTCCTGGGCTATCTCACTGTCTAGGAGGAATAGAAACCCGATGATTTGTCCTAAACAACACACCATCCTCTGATACAATCTGTGTACCTTTGATCAAAGAATAAGGTACAGTACTGTTATTTGTGAAAGCAATAACTCACTGAGCGGGTTGTTGGAGATACTGAGCATTCCTCACACTCAAAGCCAGACTATATTCATACTGTAATGATCATGTTTTGATTGGCACAGAGAGACTCGTTGTAGAATATCATGTGCTCTCAGCACGAGAGAAACGGATATTATATATAATATCCTCAGTGTTCATTGATGGAGTGATACTAATCGTCACACCAGGCACAATCAGCATACTCATCAAATACAATGCTCACACAATCAAAGCTCCTTCCAACAAGAGTATAATATAACCCACATACTGATGACGGGACTGTCCTCAAGCATGAAATTGTTTGATATTGAAGATGAGCTGGTATACTGCATGAGCAGCTTTGATTCGTTGAGTGGTATGTTGCACAAGAACAGGAAGATCTAGTGATTCATAATACTGTTGTATTTTTTTATTCTTGGCTACAAAATGTACTATCAAGTTCCTATTCACAACAAGCTCCTTGATCTGTTTACCCCATCGAAGATACGTAAAAAACTCATTACCCTCATCAATATAGATGATAAGAGGTTTCTTTGAAGACACTTTTTCAAGCGTCTTATATATTTTATACAAACTATCATCTTTGAGGAAGAAGAGTTTCATTACTTATGACGAATGAGTAGCAGATGAACGTTCTTTGGCCAAATATGACTGTATTCTACGATATTGTCTATACAATATCACCATGACTATAATTGAAACATAATGTTTGATATCAATCTTTTGAAAAAATCTATATAGCATAGGAACAGAATCCTTGACGCCCTCCAATACGAAAGAGAGAGGAAGATGTCTAGAATACTGCTGCCAAATCAACAAGACCGACACATAACCAATAAGCACAACAAAACCCAGTAATCCGTATCAGATTTTACGTTTTCGTATTTTAAATAATCAAAACAATAAGAAAATCAAACCACTTCATATACTCAGCAATAATCACAAAGGAATGACCTCTTGATTAAATTTTTTGAGTCTGGTAGAAACGTCTGGATGAAGTCAGCTCACCCCTCGACTATATTGAGTAAAATCACCTATAAAATTCTCCCCCAAGACAAAAAAGAATCATAAAGGAATCAACGCAACGACCCAGCCAAAAAAAAGCACATCATACCAGAGGATCTTCTCAGTATGAGATCTAATCTGACGAGTAAATATCCAAGTACTCAACACAGCACCTATCAAAACTCCTATATATTGAAATCTATATCCATGAGGAGATATCAATAATGAGACCTCCTGTCGGGTAGTAGGAAACAAGAGTCTCGGCTCATCTATCAAAAAATATACATACGATCCTCACAGATATATCAATCAGATACTAATCGGCAACCAGTAAAAAAACGCATTGAATGAAAGGCGATACCTTTTTGAAAGATATCGTATTACTCACAAGAACACAATAAATCATACAACCAGACCTACTCCAGTCATATAAATTTTGAGTCAAGCAAGGGTGATATAAGGATACATGACAATCAACCAGAGGTTTGATAAAAGCAAGATCAGTACTAAATTTATCTCAAGTAATGAATAAGTTTGGTTTCTCTGACTCACACACATCTAATAATTCATGGATAGTCAAGCTGTGATTCTACCTTGATCCCAATATCTTTCAACAGTTTCTCTACTCACAAATCATCAATCTGCTTAGGGTTGATTGCAACCATGATCTCTCTACCAGCTTGCATAATATGTACTTTATCAACTCATGGGACCGTGAGGATAAGTTTCTCCAACTCACTCATTTTTTCTATAAAGAAATCCTTGGTTTCAAACCTTGCCCCAGGCCTCGATGCTGATAGCGTATCTGCTGCCGTCACGATCCAAGAAATAATATTGGTCATAGGAACATCATAATGATGAGATTCTGCGGCATTCACGACCACATCATCAAATCCAAACTTCCTGAGAACATCCGCTCATACTTTCGTATGTGATTCGCCATTAGATGCAACGATCTTACCGATATCATGTAAGAGTCATGCTTTCTTTGCTACCATTGCATCGATACCCATCTCTACAGCGAGAGATTCTGAGAGTTTTGCAACTTCGATACTATGTATCCAAAGATTTTGGCCATAGCTATACCTGAGTCGAAATTGTCACACCATCTTGACTACTTCTGGTTTCATCATAGGTATATTGAGTATACTCAGAGCTTCTTTACCCTTTTCGACAAACAATTGGTCCATGGTATTAAGCACCTCAGTATATATTTTCTCGATATACACAGGATTAATTCTTCAGTCTTTGATCAGTTTTTTGAGAGTCTCTACAGCGATAAATCTTTTTTCATGATCATGAGAAGAAAGTTTTACTACCAACGGCGTATCATCGATCAACAACTCCACACCTGTTGTCTTTTCAAAAAATCAAACATTCCTTCATTCTCTTCAGATCAATTTACCTTTGTAGTCTTCGCTAGGAATATCAATCATAGCGACAGTAAACTCAGCTACGCTATTCATAGCAATTCTAGGCAAGACACGACTGATAATATGTTGAGCTTCTTTATCAGCTTCTTCTTTGATGATGACCTTAGATTTCTCTACAAATTCTAATATCTCAGATTGACTCTCAGCTTCTATGAGATTCATGAGCTCTGCTTTTGCATCTTCAGGCTTAAGATGAGCAATTTCAGAAAGTTTCTTTTTTTGTTGCTCTATAAGTCATTCTGTTTCTTGATTCTTACGCTCTCGTTGCTGTTTTTGCGACTGATTTCTTTGTTGTAAGCTTTCTTTTTCTTTCTCTAACAACTCTATCTTTTCATCGAGTCTTTCTTCTTTTTTGATGATTCTCGATTCCATTTGATCCAATTTGTCCTGTCTTTTTTCGAGATCTTTTTCTGCTCATTCGATGATTCTTCTTGCTTTTATTTCAGATTCTTTGACTTTCTGTTCGTATTTGACTTGAGCTTGCTGGAGTTTTTGTTCGACAAGTTCATCTGATTTTTGTATTTTAGCTTTGTATTTTCTTCGTTGTTCTCTAATTTTTCGGTCGTGAACATAATATCAGGCAACACCTCCAACCACGAGGCCGCCAATCAGTAAAAAAACTATAGTAAGCGACATAGTACATAAGATATTGAGTGCTAAAAATACAATGAATATTCATCATATGCACTATACAAATATCGTCTCATCAATGCAAGTTCAAGTAACGGACAGATCTATTCATGATATCACAACTACGAATCAACGCAACTATTCCAGCAGTTGTATCCATTCACATAGCAACCTCATATCATCTCGAGTACATTCTTCTAGTCTCTTGATTTGCATCTGCTCTCGATCCCCTACCTCACCATGAGGAATAAGAATCTTTACGTTTTTTTTGGTCAGTATTTTGATAATTTTTCACAATGTTTTCCTTTTATATCCAGAAATCAAATCTAAAACCTGATACAACGTACGAGGGAGAATCGTAGGACGTTGATCGAGTGGTTTAGGTAGCAACTTCATCATACAGCTATCCACACGTGGCGCAGGACTAAAACTGCTCGCTTTTACTTTTTTGCGGTACGATACGTCATATCGATAATTACAAATCCATCGCAGATACGATTTCTTGGTAGCGTCAGATTTGATTTTTTCTCCTACTTCGTGCTGGATCATGACGAGCACACCCCCGAAGACATGCTGCTGTATGGCAGGAGAGCAAATCATCGAGAGGATAGGCGAAGTAATATAATAAGGCAGATTTCCCATAATAAAGATCTTGGATGCCTCATGCGTACTCATAGATGCAGAGCGTAGAGGAAACGTCTGCAACACATCTCATCGTATGATATGATCTTGAGATACTAAGGTATGTAATAGCACACTAAATGTCTCGTCTTTTTCGAACACATACGTACGATCTGGATCAAGATGTCTGGTAATAGCTCACTTGCCTGGTCAGATTTCTCGTATAGCATCAAGTTGCTCAGAGGCAAGAGTCTTGTGAGCATGATCGACAATTCGCTTGATAACACGACGATCTTTCAGGAAGTTTTGTCCTAGATATGAAGACATGAGATGACGATAAGAAATGAGTAAGAAGAATTAGACGAAAAGAAATAATCAGCGACAAAGGAACCGCAACACCAAAGAGAAAACACTCATTCCAAACTAGATAAACAACACTATTGCATGATCAAATCAAACGATATTGTGACTGTTTCATTGTTCTGAGTGATCATCGATTCGTATACTCGTCCTTTGGCAAAAGGACTTTGAAATTGAGTCATCTCAACACCCTGAGGACGAAGCATCCAGTCTAGAGGATAATAGATATTTCCCTGCGTCTTTCGCCAAACAGGGGGAGTGTCTGGAATCCATGTAGTAGGCTCAAGAACTAAAATACTACGCTCTCTTTGAGTTAGTTGAATCCCATATTGCGTCTGCAATTGATTAATAAATTGGAGATAACGATCTGGCGCATTGAGACTGTACTGTATAGTCATCACGAGCGGTTTCCCACGATACATGTCAATCAGCGATTGAGGGATCGTATTAATATCTTGATTATGCTCCCACAACAAAGATCATTGCTGATCAGTAATGCTAATAGTCTTAGTAACAAACAGGTCAGATTTATTAAATGAAATATTATTATCTCGAGAGTATATCGTACGAGGATCAAATCTGGTCACAAATTGCTGATCCACCAAAAATCATAAAAATTCATTCGAGATCGCGGGCAGATACATCTGTATATAACGGCGATCTTGAATATCACTCAACTGCTGTACCAAAAATTTGAAAATCTGACCCTTGTTCTTATCAAAATACTCATTGACCTGTTTGATATACAACTCCTTTTTATTAGATTTGTTGACTCATCTGATGATGTCGATAGACGCATTAGCAAACTGCCGCTCTCGCAGCGTATACTCAAATCCTGGTATCAACTGAGTAAGCAAATCTGACCTAATAAAAACCACTCCATTGATCTGCTGATAGAACAGTTGCTCATAAACATCTGGAGCAAAAAACGCCTTCGCCTTGACCGGATCAAACTCTCCTCCAAAAATCCTATCAAACAGCGTCTTGATCGTAAGCCCATCCATGAGGGTAAATCAAAACCTATTAGATGACAGAAATCAGATTTTGGCTGCCATGAAATCATGAGCCCAAGAAGGTGCATCCACATACGTGTCAGGAGCTATCGTATTGGGGAAATACGTATCAATAATTTCCACATCCTGGATAAACCCACCCGAAATCGTCGCAAATGCAAAAGATCCAAAAAATCATCCATTCGGTCTTTTTTCTGCACTATTTTGCAGGATGATCAGATAATGCTTAGGTCAGGAAGCTCATAGAAGATCAAAAATCTCGTCTTGATACACGACACTCTCACTTATCAGATCCAACAACGGCTGATACACCCCAAATCCAATCGTCGTGAGATAATCACGACGCTGCCTGATATATCCAAACAACTCCCTCAGCTCTCAGGACTGAGTCTGGAGAATGTTCTCTCCTTGACGATAAGCAGTCACCATACGATCTACTGACAGAATCTTCTCAGAGACTTGTGAATCAAACGGGAGAAAATATACCGCAATATCACTCAGACTATCTGCAAAAATATCAAGTTTGTTCGATGAAACAACAAACTGGACAACATGAGCATAAATCGAGAAACCCACGAACACTATCACACTCAACAGCAAAAATGGTCGATGAATCATACGATATCGAGACTGAGAAAAAGTGGCGTGAAGTTTATGTCATCATCGTTTCATTGATGATAGATATGCATAGATAGGATAACCAGTTCAAGACAAACAACCAAATCTGACCTATACTCATTATGACCTATTGCTTCCTAGAGATTGCTTTTCACTTTCCATCTAGGATCATCAGATCATCCTTATTGATGAGAGTAGAAGTCTTGAACAAGATAATACCCGAAAACGATTGCTGATAATCCCACGTCAAAACCCCAGAGGGAGTAGAGCAAGACTGAAATCGAGCACGTTTGAATCATACTATTGAGTCAATCCATCCTTGACAGAGACTCTCAGGACCAAACGTCTGCAACGTCACGGTACCGGCCCATGAGGACAGACGATTCCCCTCATCATCGAACATGCGAATGACTCATAGTTGCTGGGCCTTGCGAGGGATACGAACCATCGTAATCTGAGCAGTATCAATTGCAGAGCTTTGAGATACAGTAGTGACTGCGATATATCTGGTATCTATCTGTACCTCCCCTAGTGAAATAGTAAGAGGGATCAGTCAGGTTTGTTTGGGATTGATGAGAACAGTCCTCACCCCGTCAATATACTCGATCGTACTAGGAGTAATATCCACCATTCCTGTATCAGCCTGTATCGTCAAAGCCTCAGGCAAAATCCCATCATATCCATCAATACGTATCGTAATAGTACCCACATCACTGATACCTATCACATCATCAGGCATATCTGTAGTAATACGAATCGGATTACGCTCGAGAAACTGCCTATTGATATCTTCCTGTACTTGAGATTGAGGTATAAATTCTCCAGGATTGAGAGCATAAGAATCTGACTGAATATCCGCTCATTGGGATTCTAAAAACACTATCGGATCAATCGTATTGGGAGCGAGCATCTCACGACACAATCCCAAATTGACAATACCTATGATAGATCAACGACATCACGGATAAAAAAACGGATGTCTGACGGCAGTATTACGATCGATCTGAAAATGCAGATGGTTACCAAAAGCATTTCCGGTATCTCCAATACGACCAATCAGCGCGCCTTCTGAAACCTTGGCTCCAACAAACGTCTCTACACTATCCATGTGAGTGTAGATAGAATATATCATATCACCCTTCCATTGATGAGTAATCATGACCGTATTTCATCGATCACCTCTCCAGCCTGCTACTACGACTTCTCCATTACCGATTGCTCTGACAGGAGTCCCCTTGGCGCTAGCGATATCCACACCCGGATGTCCTCCAAGCCCATAATCTCGCCTATACGTATAGCTTGCTCACCATAAGACCGTATACACACTACGATGCAGGATACTATCTTTGAATGCATAATAATTCGCATCTTGTATCCTAGGGAGAGTCATCTTACAGTCTGGTCCCAGGAGATCCCAATGCTGAAATCTACACGCAGGCTTAGCTATCTCCGGAGTCGGATATGATCGTGCGCCTACTGAGTGATATGATGACCATGCAGCCATCAGAACGATAAGGAGGTATTTCATGATAGTTACTGTGAGCAATACGCTATAAAAAAACAAAAAATCTGACTACTACTCATCATACAATTCCACGAATTCAGTATCAACCAAATCTCACAATAGGTTGTTTGGTAGAGCATATCATACGTTGATCGTCATGAGTCATGAGCCATGAGCCATAAGTCATAAGTCGTAAATGCTCGTATTCACATCAGATATCATCATAACAAAGAAAAACTAACACTAGTCATGATGTTATCCCAATACCTCTAGCAATGCCTCTCTAGCTTGTGCAGGACTGACGGATCCTCCTGTAGCCTTCATCACAGCACCCAGTAGAAACCCTAAGACCGCGACCTTACCCGCACGATATTCCGACACGACACTAGCGTGTTGAGTCATCACCTGATTGATAATATCTCATAGCTGATCTGTTCACAGACCTTGTTGATCAAATCACTGCTGCACGATAATCTCATCGACACGCATTCATACACCAGCATCCAGCATAATATCCATCACGATCTTCGCCTGATGTTCGTTGATAATTCATTGATTGACTTGATCCAAAAATAGTGCAAACTCTGACTGAGTGAACGGTAGTTCAGTAATCGACTTGAGGTGTTTGGTCAAATATGCATTGATCGGTCCACACATCCACTTAGCAATCAGCTTTGGTTCATATCCTTGTAGGATCATTTGTTCAAAATAGTGCTGCGTACCCAGGTCTCCTATCAGTCCATTGATATATTCTTTGTGAAAGCCGTATTGATCACGATAACGCAATATCGTCTCGGTCCCACCAGATTGTAACTGAGTACGCATACTATCGATACGATCTGATGCGACAACAAGCGTCGGTAAATCAGGATCTGGGAAATAGCGATAATCCAAGGCATCAGCCTTGCTTCTCATAGAAAAACTTGTCCCCTTGAGATCATGTCGTCCTCTGGTCTCTTGTTCGATACTCCCTCATGATTCCAAGATTTCGGTCTGTCTAGCGACTTCAGCATGGATCGCTCTACGTATTGATCAGAACGAGTTGATATTCTTGAGTTCTACACGAGTTCATAATACAGCACTTCCCTCTGGAGCTAGAGAGAGATTTACATCACACCTCATCTGACCTTTTTCGAGATCTGCATCAGAGATATGATTCACTCTCAGGATTCTTTGGAGCTCTTTGAGAAATTCTGATACTTCGATCGGATCATGAAAATCAGGTCTGGTCACAATTTCTACCAGAGGAGATCCCGCACGATTATAGTCGATATATCACTTCCCTTCGCTATGGATCGTCTTACCCGTATCCGTCTCGACATGAGCTTGTTGGATCCTCACGGTACGCGTCGTGGTGTACTGATCGACAAAAAACGTCACCTCTCCATCCGTATTGAGTGGATGATATAGCTGCGTGATCTGATATCCCATCGGCAAATCCGGATAGAAATACGACTTCCTATCAAAGCTCGATTCGTGATTGACGGCACACTGGAGCGCTAATCATAGCAGAATTGCTTTGTCCAGTGGTTCAGATTGTATGACCGGCAAGGCACCTGGCTGACCCGTACACACAGGACAGACATGCGTATTCGCTTCCAGATTCTCAAATTCTTGCTCATTCGCACACGCACAGAATAGCTTGGTCTGCGTACCCAACTTCACATGTATCTCCAATCCTATCGTCGGGACTAAGGTCATCATATATTCTATAAAGAGTAAAATAAATCTGATGCCAATACATCAGAAAATTATTATGTAGTTATACCAAACTTCTTTCGAAATCTGATATTCCTACGCTTCGCTTGGAACATAAGTTTCTCAACTAGCTTTGCATAACTGAATCATCCAAAGAAATAATATACCAGATTTCTTTGGCGGTTCAGTATATAATTCAAGTGTTTTCGTAACTCACTAATCTTTGGTCCTTTATTCCACCACGCGACGGATCTAGTCATCCAACAAACTTCGAAACACATACATGACGAAGAAGAGCCTCCTTCATAAAGGAAGTGCCCGAAGGGCGGAGGATTTGTGGTGTCGCCGAAAGCTTATAGTAAGGGATAAAAGAACAATAACTTGTATGTATAAGTTGCTCATCTTCGACTCGCCGCAACGTTCGCCCTGCGACCCAAACTCTATATTCACTATCAAGAACACTAATCCTTCCCTACTAGGAAATAACATGAATATTAATACCAATAACATCTCCCTCTCTGGAGGATCTCGATGCCCGTATGGGTGCTAGGTGTCGTACCAGAGCGTCAGCCCTGCTGCGTGTTTGCGGTGCGCCCGAAGTAAGTCCCTTGGGGTGAGTGGTAAACGAGCTGCTTTTTCGTGCATACCTTGTCAGCAAAACGAACTAAGAGAATCATTATTTCTCATATACCTCATATTTCATCCTCATCCACATACTCGCTTTTCTCATAGCAGACACATCATATCGTTTTGTGATCAATTGTTCAAATGATTCTTTGGTATTTGTCTGGAGATCATGCTGCTGAGCAAGTTTGACTGCTTTGACAAACACAGCTCATCGACTTGCTTGATATTCATCTCGATACTGAGCAAATCTATTCGTATACCACAGCATCCTATCGACATAGTATAGCATCAGATTGATAGTTCATAACATATCACGTGTTGTATCTTGATATTCAGTAATTGCTGCTTTAGCTTTGAGTCTCTTGAGAGATGATCCATATCTTCCTCAGCCAATCGTACGATCTATGACATCACGAGCATCCTGAGCAGCTCCTGCAGTATCGATAATGCCCAGCAATCACTGTAGTATCGTCTTGGTCTGCACATCATACACAAAGAGCTGCTGGATCAGCTTATCTTTTTCTTCTGGTTTCATACGAGCCAAGATCTCTTTGAGCATCGAGAGCGTGATATGTTTCATTCATCATCATCACAAGAATAAAAAACATCTATCCTAAATATTCTCCAACAATCTTCTCTACCATCTGCACGACCGTAGGGATATCTCCAGATCCATCGACGATATGGGTGCATAGCTCCTGAGCTCACTGTCTCTCGTGCTGAGCGCTCTGGATCCTACGTTGGATTTCTTCGTCTGGCAACGATGATCTTTTGAGGATTCTCTCGACCATCAGCTCATCATCAATATCAATAAATACTGACACCACTCACGGTCAGATTTTATTGTCTTCTTTGATAATACGTAGTCCTGCAATATCTACTTCTTTGATCGGCACCTGCCCTTGTCCTAAGATTTGTTGGATATCAGCACGCTTGGTACCATATCGATTCTGTCCATGGACAGTCGCATACTCCAAGAACTCGCCTGCATCGATACTAGCTTGAAATGCATCCTGAGACACGAAGTAATATCTCTCGCCAGCGATCTCCCCAGGCCTGAGAGCACGAGTCGTAGTAGAGTTGACGTACTGCAAGGTCGGGAATTGCTGGATCAGATAATTCATGACGGTAGTCTTACCACTACCAGACACACCGAGCAAGAGAACGAGAGAAGGATGAGACATGATACAAACACGATAAATAATATAAATAATAGATATAAAACCATATATTTTTGAGAAGAACTTTGCAATAACATCTTAGGCAATACTCCATTCTCTCATCACACCATCCGGATCGACGAAGGACAGAGAGACGGCAGACAAGCCAATCGTTTTCCCATCTTCATCAAGACACGCATCGTTGTACAGATTGTCTCCCTTGATCGGCAGTCACCATTCTGCGCAGTGGTATCTGATCTGGTGCGTCCTACCTGTGAGGATTTCACACTCCAGGATGATGTCATCTCCTTCACGATACCACCCACACAGTTTGGTTGTTCAGTCTTTGGCGAGGACATGTGTTCAGTCTTTGGCGAGGATGTCGGGTATCTTGGGGGAGACAGGCGACGTATGATATCGAGGAGTGGTTAGACTCTCCAGCCAGACCTGACGCTCAGATGTTCGCGAGACACGTGCGTGATATGTTTTGGTCAGCGGGACAGCTTCTTTGTCCTGGATCGTGAGTGCATCAGACTTCTGAGTAAACAAAGCACGAAAATGAAACAATCACTTCTCAGTCAGTGCGACGATCATGAGTCAGTCAGTATCTCTATCCAGTCTATGGACGATACTTGTTCTCACGAAATGATGACACTCTGGCAAATATCTCCTTGTATAATGATACAAAAATCCTGTGACGCTGGGGAATGTGGTATTTTTGATGGTGGTCGGATGCGTCAGGACACCTTTGGGTTTATGGATGACCAGGTAGTCAGGATGCTGAAACACAATCGGTATAGCAATATCTGGAGACTCACTCAAGACGGCTGGGTCCAGATTTCTTTGTTTTGGGATGAGAGTGATGATATCGTTGGGAGTCACCTGAACAGAATTCTTGCGACAATATCGTCCATTGACCCAGACGAGTCTTTTGGAGATCAGATAGTGAGTATAAGCAATACTCAGCGACTGATCTATGCTAATCACGACATCAAGTCTATCCGACACAGAAGGAGAAAAGATGATATTCATAACAAAAAAAGGGGAAAACAAAATCTGACGGTATTGATCGTGTGTTGTGTGTATGTCTGTAGGGACGACATCTTCATAGCCTCAGATGCAATCCAGGGAAGTTTTTTCATAGGAGGGAAAAGATACTGACTGACGGCGGTGGAAGTGTTATATTATCTTACAAACTGTTGTAAGCTGTTGTATGCTTATATCCTCATTTTTTTCGTGTTTTTTATTCTTATTTATGTATAAAACTGTTGTAAAAAAATCTAATCTGTTGTAGACTGTTGTGTATATTCATTCATTTTTAGGATGTATTTTCATCATCAGATAGATACAATAATTCCGTTCTTCTTCATGTTGAGAAGAATTGTTCTTAATGAATTTTTGTTTGACTCTGTGAATAGTTTGTATATCTCTTTTGTAGAAATTGATCATTTTCTTGTTATATATTCAATAATCAGTTTTTCTTTTTTCTTTGTTCCTATTCATTTATCCAAAATATATTTTTCTACCTGTCCTATCTCATCAAGTAGTTCATATGACACTCTGGCCTTTTTGTTTGGACTTCTTCAGTATACCTCTATATATCATTTTTTACTAAGCTGTTCAACTTGCTCTTGAGAAAGCGTATTCCCAATAATATTTTCTCATTGAGCAATTTTTTGTAATAACAACATATCCAAACGATCCATATTTTTTCTACTAAAAACAAGTTTCGCAAAATTCATATCAGCGACTTTACCATCGAGTATCATCCTCACAATACCACCATGTTGATTATCAATCTCTTCTTTATAGACAAACACTCATTTAGAAAGTTGTAATGAGAAAACTTTCTGCAACCCTCTTCTTTCGTTTTCCATCAAATTAATTTTTGACAAAAAGTCAGCCATTGTTTGATTTTTGTAAGGAGCAAATCGACTATATGCAAGTACTTTTTCTAAATCATTATCAAACCTTCATGGATTAGAAAAAGTCAGTGAGATTGGTGTTTGTCTAACCTCATTATGTATTGGTATTTCTCGATCTCTATGGGCCAAACTATTTGCAATCAGCTCTTCTATTGCTTTTTCATGGTATTGATACTCTGTATCTGATCTAAAGAGTGTCAGATCTTCCAACGGCATATTATATTTTTGGATTTTGTCGATGATATGATAGATAGTAAAGATAAGTGGTGATCTTTGTTGTTCCGGAGTTAATCTATCTTCGTTTCAATTTTTTTCATCAACATACAGCCAAGAAAATCTTGAAACCGCCGGAAGTTTTCTTTCAGCAATCTCTTGTTTTCAGAGAAATAGTATACAAGTGTTATTTGGTATTCAATCTTGAGTCAACAAAGACATTTGATTCAAAAACATCGTAGTATCCATGGCAATATACTCATCCTTTCTGGTGATTTGTGCTTTTTTCTTTTTGATAAATCCTAATGCCGTCAGATCAAGATCATTGATTATTGTTCATTCACATGGTAATCATGATCGATCATTCTTTTTTGTTAAGATTTTTGTGAGTATATCACGGTATTTATTGAGTAGTTGGTTGTGTGAATTGACTTTTATATACGGAGCATCATTGAAATTTACTGGATTATTCCCACAAGATTTTATCCTCAGTATAAACAACCTTTTTCATTCATGAATATATTCAAAATCTTCCATAATATTGCGAAATGATAACTTTGATTCTAGTGTTAGCCAAAAATCTTGAGATCATCGTTTCTCTTTTCTTGGATCAAAAACCGTTCCTTTTATCTCCCATGTTTTATCCTCTATTCACCAAATCATATATGCATATTGTTTATCATGATAACTTGCAAGATTGGATAATGCAGAGATAGTTTCTCATATTTTTTGCAAATCTCCAAAATTATGTTTTGCTTCAATACAAAAATTCTCATCATGAATTTTTAATGATACAACAATATGATGAAACTCTTGAGAAGATAATTGTTTCATAAATAAGCATTGCTGTCCAACTCGCTAACTAAACAGTCCGCCGACAGGCGGACCGTTTTGTGAAAAACAAAGTGATTTTTTTGATCTACATAGTACATATAACTCAGTAATTACTATAGAAACAAGGCATTTCTCTGTGATAAGCC